>JAWWPL010000146.1:0-5995 GCA_033850605.1 Blastocatellia bacterium
GGAGTTCGACACCTTTTCGGGCGATAGCAACCCCAGCGCGCGGGTGGCCATCGTACCAACCGAGGTTATTCCGAAAGTGCTATATCCGTCGCGCCACAAGTCGTGACTGGCCTCTTGCGCAAGAGGCTGAATAGTTGGCACTCAATAACGCTCGATACCTCCTGTGATTTCCCGCTCGGTATGCAAGCACCGAGCGGGTTTTTTTATCGATTCATGCTGGGTCCCGGAGCTTTTAGCGCCTCCGATTGTCCCGCTCACATCCGCTGTTAGTAAGATCTTGGATGCTGCCAAACGGGAGTGACGGACGTTGGAGCAGTGCCCAAGGAGTTTTGGTTTTCATTGTCCCCGAACGCAGTCTCACGCGAGCGTGCCAAAATGGAGCGCAGGGTCGGCTCCAGTTTCGTATTTTGTGCATCTTTCTGTTAAAGTACTGGGTTTGTTTGAGTGCTCAAAAATCGGCGGGGGCCTGCTGTGAAGGCCATTATCAGCACTGACGGCGCGCCGCGGGCGATCGGCCCGTATTCGCAGGCGGTTCGCGCCGGCGATCTGGTTTTTGCTTCTGGTCAGATTCCGATCGATCCAGCTACTGGCGAGTTTGTACCGGGCGGAATCGCCGAGCAAACTGAACAAGTGCTGCGCAATCTTACAGCCGTCTTTGAAGCGGCGGGGGTGACGATGCAGCAGGTCGTCAAGACCACGGTGTTCCTGGTGGACATGGACGATTTCGCGGCAATGAACGAGGTTTATGGGCGATTTTTCGGCGGCGAGCCGCCAGCCCGAGCCACCGTCCAGGCAGCCCGGTTGCCGCGCGATGCCAGGGTTGAGATTGAAGCAATTGCGTCGATAGGTGCGGAGCCGCGAGGTAAACCGAGAAAGTAGCGCTGAGGACTTTGGTTAGGCTGCCTTGGCAACTTTGCCGCCCTTAATACAGCTGGCACACACTTTCATTCGTTGTACGCCACCCTTGGGTTGCTTAACTCGGATCGACTGCAAATTCGGATTGAAAACACGACGAGTACGATTGTTCGCGTGCGAAACATTATTGCCAAACTGCGGCCCTTTGCCGCAAACATCACATCGCTTAGCCATGATAACTGATCTCCTGTAGACACGCGCACGACGTCACAGTGTGGGTCGGCACGAACATGTGAAACGAAAACTTATAGCAAACCAGTTACCGGGCGGTCAAGGCGGAGTGCCGTGCGCAATCTCCTGATTGGGGCACAAGCAACGAGATTCGAAAGCCCGTGCATCACTCTTCAACATTAAGGAGCAAAACAAAAGTGCAGAGAAAACATCAACGTTTCATGTGGCTGGCAGCCGTCGCGCTCGGCGCGTTATCGATCGCGGCCTGCAGCTCTGGAACCGAAGGCCCCAGCAATACCGTCGCCGCTACGGTCAATGGCAAGAAGATCATGCTGGCCGAGGTTGAGCGTTTAATCAACCAGCAGGCGCAGGGTAAGCAGTCGCAGTTTTCCGCGCATGACCTGGCGCAGGCCCGCCTCCAGGTACTGGACAAATTAATTCAGCGCGAAGTTCTGTTTCAACGCGCAGAGCAGGAAAAGCTTCTGCCGACAGAAGACCAGATAACCACAGCCATTAACCAACAAAAGCAGCAGGCCGCGATGACTGATGAAGAGTTTGCCCGCCAACTCAAAGAGCAGAACATGACCATGGAAGCGCTGCGCGACGACGCGAAGAAAGACCTGGCCATCAATTCTCTGCAGGACAAATACGCCGGCAAAGTCACCATCAGCGATCGTGAGGTCGAGGACTACTACAACGCCAACAAGACAAAGTTTGTAAACGAGCGCGGAGTGAGCCTGGCCGTGCTCATTGTCGACCCGGCTGACAACTCGGCCCAGGGAATCAAAGATGATGCCAAGGGTGACGCCGCCGCCAAGGCAAAAATTGACGGATTGTATCAACTGCTAAAGGGCGGTCCGGTGGACTTCGCTACGCTCGCGAGGACCAAGAGTGAGGATGCGCAGAGCCTCTCGCGGGGCGGTGACATCGGCTTTGCCAGCGAGGACGGACTAAGACAAGCTGGACTGCCAAAGGATCTCATCGATCTTTTCATGGGACCGATGGCTGTGGGCGGCATCACTGAGCCAAAGATGGTCAACAACCGCTGGTACATTTTTAAGCTCCAGGATAAGCGTCTGCAGACTGAGAACCTGACCCTTGAGAGTCAGACGCCGCAGGGAAGTGTCAGGCAGCAGATTGCCCAGGAGCTAACCAACCAGCGCAAAGAGATTTTGAACGCGGCTTTGTTGACGGTTGCCCTGTCTGAAGCGAAGATCGTCAACACCTTCGCCGCGAGCATCTTGACTAATCCGGGCAATTTGGGCTTGCGTCCGGCGGGCACGGAAGCGCCGAAACCCGCCGGGACTCCGGCAGCATCGGCCAGCCCAAGTTCTGCTCCGGTCGCGAAGGCAACTCCTTCTCCGGCCACTATGGCGTCTCCGGCGAAGAAATGATCGCGCAGCAAATCGTTCTGGCTTAGGGGCGCAATTGGTGCGCTATGTTGAGTGATTGCGGCGGGCGCGGTGCCTGATTGGTTTTGGCGGCCGCGCCCGTTTTGTATGGAGTGCGGTGACTTGTCACCGCTTCACGTTGAGCAGTAGGTACTCTTGAAAAAGCTGCGACGAGTCGCAGCACTGCAAATGCTTTTTCGTTTATCAGATGTTGAGAAATCCTTCGGCGCCCAGGATGTCCTGCGCGGCGCATCGCTACAGGTCAATCCCGGCGAGCACGTAGGTTTGGTCGGACGAAACGGCGCCGGCAAGACAACCATCTTTCGCCTGGTGACGCAGGAAGAAACGCCCGATAGCGGCGCAGTCGTGCGCGCGCGCGGATTGAAGCTCGGATTGTTGGCCCAGCACATTCATTTTGAAGTTGGGGCGACTGTGCACGAATCCGCTTTGGCGGCGTTTGGCCGGCTGCAACGGATCGAACATGAAATGCACGAGCTTGAGCATCACATGGCGGATGCCGGCGATGATTTGGAAAAGATCCTCGAGCGCTATAGCGATTTACAACACGAGTATGAACGCGAGGGCGGTTTTGAATACTCGGCCAAAGCGGAAGCGATTCTTCAGGGGCTGGGTTTTGATCGGGAAACGTGGCACATGGAAACCGAAAAGCTTTCCGGTGGCCAGCAGAACCGCCTGGGCCTGGCCTGTTTGCTGCTCTCGGAACCTGATGTACTGCTCCTCGATGAACCGACGAATCACCTTGATGTAGGAGCGGTCGAATGGCTGGAAGAGTTTCTGCAGAGTTACCCTGCGGGGTTCGTTATAATTTCGCATGATCGATATTTTCTGGATCGAGCCTGCCGCCGAATCATCGAGATCGAGAACGGGCGGACGACAAGCTACACCGGCAACTATTCTGACTATCTCGTCGAACGTGAAGAGCAGCGTGAAATTCAACAGAGGGCCTACGACAATCAGCAGCGTCTGATCGCGAAAACGGAAGACTTCATCAGACGCAATCTGGCCGGCCAAAAAACCAAGCAGGCCAAGTCGCGCCGCACTATGCTGCAACGTCTGGATCGAGTAGAGGCCGTGCGTGGCGATCAGGCCTCCGGTGATTTCCGAATGCAGGACATCGAACGTGCGGGGACACACGTGCTCACTGTGACCGAAGCCACGATTGGCTACCCAGACAAGACTTTGGCTGCTGACATCTCGCTGATTCTGCGACGTGGTGAGTGTTTAGGTGTTATTGGTCCCAATGGATCGGGAAAGACGACGTTCGTCAAAACGATCCTCGGCAAACTTCGTCAGTTGTCGGGAGAGGTGCGTTGGGGCAGCAAAGTCCAAATTGGTTATTACGCACAGCAGCTCGAAGACCTTGATGATCGCAATGAAATCATTATGGAACTGCGGCGGGTGGCGCCGTCGAGCGCTACTGCCGGCGAGCTGCGATCCTTCCTGGCAAAATTCCTCTTCACTGGCGACGATGTGTATAAGCACGTGCGGGATCTCTCCGGGGGAGAGAAGGGAAGATTGGCGTTAGCGAAGCTTATCTATTCAGGCGTAAATGTCCTGGTCCTCGACGAGCCTACGAACCATCTCGATATTCCTTCACGCGAAGCGCTCGAAGAGGCGCTCCAGGCGTACGAAGGAACCATCATTACCATCAGTCACGATCGTTATTTTCTGGATCGCGTGGCGACCCAGATTCTGGCATTGGATGGTGAAGGCAATGCTGAACACTACAATGGCGACTATACCGAGTATCACGATTGGCGAGCCGCGCGTGTGAAAGGCGAGGCTGATGAAGAGAAATCGAAACTGAGGTCGGAAGCGGCGTCAAACCGTGGCGGCCTAAAGTCAGTATCGCCCGCCCCCGCTGGTAAATCAGGGGAACGCAAATTAACGCTTGCACGATCGTCGTCGCCGGAAGAATCACGCAGCGGAAAAGCCAAGGTGACTTCCCCCGCGTCAGGGAGCGGATCTTCTCGCGTCAAGATCATTAAGAGACCACGAGCGCCTGAGACAATAGAAGCTGAGATATCCGAGCTGGAAAAGCGAATCATCGAGCTGTCAACTGAGATGACCAGACCTGAGGTCGCCCGGGACATCACTAAACTGGTTCAGGTTAACAATTCCTACCAACAAGCCGAAGCTCGGCTGGCCGAGTTGATTGACGAGTGGGAGCGGGCCGAAACCACCTCGACTTCGTCCGGGCGTTAAGGCTGGCTCGGACTCGGATGTGGATTCAGTGCGCCCGGCACAAGTCAAAGCCGGCGTCACTCGTGATAAGCAGAGTTTTCGTTGGTTCTGTTGTGGTCTTGATTAAAGGCAGAAGGTAAACCAGGGATTTCAAAGTGTACCACTACGAAGTAGACTCGCTTGACAGCTGACAACCCGTTTGTTACTTTCGGCCTTCGCTCGGCGGGTGGCTAACAAAGCCAGTTATGAAAGACCTCATAGGCGCGTAGCTCAGGGGTAGAGCACTACCTTGACACGGTAGGGGTCTGGGGTTCAAATCCCCACGCGCCTACCATTTTTATTCAGCAATTTCGGTATTTTTGTCCTCCCTTCATCGTTCACGGCACAATTTGGCAGACTTTTGGCAGACTCTCAAAAATTTAGGAGATTTTGTAAGTCTTCGTTGTCGTTTCGCCGTCACTAACCAAACCTCCTTTCCTGCCCTCTTTCTGGATACCTTCGTCCGCGGCAAAGCTAGTCTGCTTGAGCGGTGAAGGCTGTTCGAGCACTGCAACTACCATCACCATCGCCCAAGTCGCATGGGCGTAGCCGGGTGTCATTCGTGACACTGCGCCGAATCCGATTATCGGGGTTGCATGTCCGAGCAAGGCGGAAATCACATAGTTCTCTCCCTCTCGACAGACCAGCCCCTCAGCCTTCGCCTATAGTAGAACTCGCACAACTTCAACAGAATTTACAAAGAATCATTCTTGGCGCCAATTAAGACAGCTGATACCCAAACGAAAATCTCGTAACGGGTTTCGCTTGTCGCTGATAAATTGGGTCAATAGAGACAAATTTCAACGGGAGGAGACAGGGAAGTGAACTCGGAATCGAAACTCAGCAGTGTTGGCATCATCGGTGACTCTCCCGCGATGCACCTGCTTGCTCGTCAGATCGAAACGGCCGCTGGTTGCGATCTAACCGCGGTCGTAACAGGTGAATAGCTGGAGCATTAGTAATCAACTGACTAACGAGCAATACAAAGCGTTAAAGAGACATCAAGCGAAGAGTGAAGCCGGCCAGATGGAATTGTTTGGAGGCTGGGACGTCGAGGAACAGCCTGAAGATTTGCTCTTCCGTGACTTTCGCCGGGCACTGAAAGCCCGCGCGATGCGATCACACATGCCGATACAAATCGGCCGGGATAGAGTCTTTGTTGATACGGATGCAGGTCAGGATCCTGCGTCGCGCGCTTGGAATATGAGCGTTGGTCTGTATTACAAGTCTGGCGGTATTCCTTGGCGATTGAAAGCCGAGGGACCCGAAACCTG
>JAWWPL010000223.1:0-7909 GCA_033850605.1 Blastocatellia bacterium
TACACGTAAAGGATTTATTATCTTCCCAGTGTTACGTCGCGGTCCGTCTTTTAGTCCGTTCGTTATTAAAAAAGAAGGGAAGCCTGCACTGTACGTGGACGTTCAGAATATACAAAGAACTCCACCTTTTGATACAGCCGAAAAATGGCAAGAGTTTCGTGATCGTCTAGACAAGATGCACGGAGTTCGCTTCGAGCTCTTACCAGAGGGAAATTTCTACAGAGCTCGATATTCCGACCTGGCAAACGACGACGCGCTGAAAGGGTTTCAAGAAACGATTGCCTGGTCAATCGAACAGGTTAAGAGTGCCCCACATTAGGGACTAGCATTCAATCTCAATTGGCAGTCCTATGATGCGCTTACCCAAATTCGACTTCCGCACTCCGCGCACCATCGCGGAGGCGGTGAAGATCATCGGCGACACCGGGCCGGACGCCCAGTTCGTTGCCGGCGGCACCGATCTCTATCCGAATATGAAGCGCCGGCAGCAGACACCGCGCACTGTAATCTCAGTCATGCGGCTATCAGAACTAAATAAGATCGAGGGAGAAGGAAAGGGCGGTCTAACGATCGGCGCGTCAGTTTTGCTTTCGGACATCGTCGATCATCCGATCATCAAACGCGACTACCCGGTAATCGCCAGCGCCGCGCGCACGATCTCGACTCCGCTGCTGCGCAACATGGGAACGATTGGTGGGAACCTGCTGCTCGATACCCGTTGTAACTACTACGATCAAAATTACGAATGGCGCAAGGCGATCAACTTCTGTTTGAAGAAGGACGGCGATGTTTGCTGGGTCGCGCCCGGCAGTTCGAAGTGCTGGGCCGTGCAATCTTCCGATCTAGTTCCAGTCATGGTAGCCATCGGAGCGAAATTCCGTCTGGCGTCGACGCTCGGCGAGCGGATGATTGACGCGGCGGGTTTCTACAACGACGATGGCATAGATTATTTGAAGAAGCGGCCGGACGAACTCCTGGTTGATATTCATCTGCCGCCGACAAACGGATGGCGCGCGTCTTATCAGAAGTTGCGCCGCCGGGGAGCATTTGATTTCCCGGTGCTGGGTGTGGCTGCCTGGGTCAGAACCGGGAGCGGACCGGGGTCCCCGCGCGAGCAGCTCGCGTGGGGTGGTGGATGCGACCGGGTCGCAACCGTAGAAGAAGCAAGAATCGTCCTCGGCGCAGTCGCTCCTTCCCCCATACAGGTCAAAGAAGCCGAGCAGGTTTTGATTAACCAACCATTTGACGAAGAGCATATCCAGGCCGCCGCCGAAGCCTGCTACATTAAAGCCCGGCCGCTGGACAACACAGACTTTGTGATGAACTGGCGCAAGCAGATGACCCGCGAATTCACGCGACGTGCTTTGCGAGAGTTGTTGTAAAAACGCCTTGCTTCCGAATGATGAATGATGATTCGGCAGAGCGAATGCTAAAGCTTAGCTGGATAGCGACGACTACGGCTTTGCCGCTCGATGTGCGGAAAGGCTCGGCCTTTCCGCACACACATATTTGGATTCACGCGAGGCTACGCCTCGCACGCTGAGGCTCAGCCTCCTGAAACTTACACCAACTGTGCACGGGAAAGCCGGAGGCTTTCCGCACATCAGGCGGCGCAGCGGCTCGGGATCATGCCTCCCCAAGGCAACCGAATCGAATTGTGGGAACCGCCCGTTCCCGAGAAATAATCGAGACGACTTACGAATAACCACAAAGGCACAAAGACCACAAAGCATTTTCATGGTAAGTCCTTTGTGCCTTTGTGCCTTTGTGGTTAACTTCTCGGCGTGGGAGAAATCGCCGCTATTGTCCTCGCCGCTGGACGCTCTCGTCGCATGGGCGCCTTTAAGCCACTGCTCACCTTTGGTGACAGCACCGTCATCGAAAGCTGCATCAACAATCTACGCGCGGCTGACGTCGAAGACATCGTCGTCGTTGTCGGCCATCGGGCTGAAGAACTTCAAAAACATTTAAGATCCCGCAGCCTCACTTTAGCCGTCAACCCCGATCCGGACAGTGAGATGGGTGAGTCGATTGCCCGGGGCGTCGAGCAGGTGAACCCCAGCGCCCGTGCATTGATCATTGCCCTGGTCGATCATCCGGCAGTGCCTGCGGCAATCATCAAACTTCTAATCGACGAGTGGCGGCGCGGCGCCCATCTCGTCCAACCCGAGCACCAGGGACGCGGCGGGCATCCGGTCTTAATCGATCTGGCATACCGGAACGAATTGCTGATGCTCAACCCCGAAAGTGGTCTGCGCGGGCTGTTCGTCTCCCATCGCGATCAGGTCAAAAGGGTCCCGGTTGAATCCCCTTATGTTGCGCGCGACATGGACACGTGGGAAGATTACCAGCGATTGCACGAAGACGTTTTTGGCGTTAGCCCAAATAAGAATTGAGCTCTTTTGGCTCTGGTTTTGGCCACAATAAGAAATATCCAACGCGACCCCCTCAGGCATCATCTAATCGCTCGTTGAGTTGGCCGCCGGTTTCGGAAACGGTAACTGAAGAGGCGGCCAGGAAAAGAGAGTCAAGATGTTCAGCAAAATTCGCAGGGCCACCGCGGTGTCGGTATGTATGCTGGCAGTAGCGATGTCTGCTTCTGTGCCGGCTCCCGCCCACAACCAAGCGGCAGAATTCTCTCTGCGCTCGATTGACGGCGAACCAGTAACATCCACCAGCGTGCGCGGTGAAGTAGTGGTATTGGCGTTTGGCGCCTCATGGCTGCCACTCACTCGAAATCAGATGGAGGCGGTGAAGAAACTCGCCGACCAGTACGCCGGGCGTGGAGTTGCGGTTTACTGGGTCAGCACCGAATCAGAATCTCCCAAGTCCAAGAATTATGCTTCAGACGAAACGCTGCGCGAGCTAGCTCGAAAGTACAAAGCGACAGTCCTGCGCGATCCGGATGGCGCCGTAGCGAAGAAGCTGAGCGTCGATCAACTGCCGTCAGTAGTAATCCTCGACAAGCAAGGCAATGTTGCCGCGACGATCGGCGGCATGGATCCCACGGCCGATCTCACGAAGCAATTGGCTGAACGCTTGAACAAGATCCTCTAACCGATTACGGATCGCGGACATCCCTGTCCGCCAGCGTGCGCTGCACGCTCAGCCTCAGCCACTCGGTCTCATCAAAGCAGGGGTTTGTTCGCGCATACGCGCTCAGGCGGACAGGATGTCCGCGCTCCCTTAGACTTGCTACATTAAGCCAACTCCTGCACCAGCTCGTAAAGCAAACGCACCGGCAAACCCATCACATTAAAGAAGTCTCCACGAATTCCTTCGACGAAGCGCGCCCCAAGGCCCTGGATTGCATAGGCGCCGGCCTTATCCATTGGCTCGCCGCTCGATACATACCAATCAATTTCATCGGGGCTCATCTTGGCGAATTTCACTTCGGTAGTTGCGATGTCGACTCGTGATTCTGAAGTGATGGTGTCAACCAACGCGACCCCGGTAATCACCTGGTGCCATTGGCCACTTAACTCTCGCAACATGCGGCGAGCATCATTTTGATCGTTCGGCTTCTCAAGTATCTGTTCACCGATCACCACCGTCGTGTCGGCTGCTACAATCAGCGAACCCGTTACTCCCTGCGCGACGGCTTGCGCTTTGGCCAGCGCGAGACGTTTGACGTAGGTCATGGCATCTTCATTTGCAGAGCGCGTCTCATCAATATCCGGCGAGACCACTTCAAAAGGCCAGTTAATTGTATTGAGAATCTCAGCCCGGCGAGGACTTCCTGAGGCGAGAATGATCCGGGGCAGATCGAGAATGCCCGGCCGATCACCGAGATCTCGGGTTAAATCAGTTGGTTTCGGCGCACTCGCTTGGTTGTTTCGCTGGTCTTCCATTAAACTTCACTCTCGCTTCGAATCGCGATAGTGGCACAGACTTCAGTCTGTGATCCGAGTAACCCCAAAAACTCAATCACAGACTAAAGTCTGTGCCACTAAAAGTTCAAATTGTATTTGGCGAAAACGTAAAACCAGATGATAGACGTTGCGCGCCTATTGCCCAAACTTCTGAATGCGACCGGCGCGAATCCGGAAATGGCTGAGGTCGCGACCAAGATCGCCTGGACCCGCGCCGCCGGCGATGGTTTGCGTCGACACGCCATTCCGTTCCGGCTGTTTCGTAAAACGCTGGTCGTTTCGGTGGCCGATATTATCTGGCAAAGGCAGATGCAGTCGATGAGATCCGAACTGATCTCGCGCATCAATAGACTGCTGGGTCGCGAGGTGGTTGATGACATCGAGTTCCGTATCGATCCGGCGACGGTCGAGCAGGTACGGTCCCAAAATCGGCCCAGCCCGCGCAACAAAGTGAGCGAACCAATGCCGGACGAGTTGATTTCGGCGGCCGGCGAGATTGCAGATCAGGATTTGAGGGAACGCTTCATCCGTGCCGCCGAGAATTGCATTGCACGTCGCGAAGCACGCGTATCATCAGAATAAATTCCAAATCAACATGCCAATTACTGAAGCCGACATTGAAAAAATTGCGCAGCTTGCGCACCTGGAGATTACCGACGACGAGCGACGGCTCTTCGCGCCACAGATTTCTGAGATTGTCACCTATGTCGAACAACTAAATGCGATCGACACCAGCGAGGTTGAGCCGGCACTGGGTGGTCTAACTCCCGAGGGCGAGCAGACAGTGTCGTGGCGTCCGGATGAGGTTCAGCCATCGCTGGGACAAGAGCTGGCTCTGGATCAGGCGCCAGATGCGGCAGCCGGCCATTTCCGCGTGCCGAAGGTTTTGGGCTAGGCACGACCAATCGCTGAATTGAGCTCGTCATTTATTTCGTGTGATTTCGTGGATCGCTTTTAATGTTTCGCCGAGACGATCCACGAAATCACACTCCAGTTTCACGAAGAGAAAAATGAATCACTCGAGAGGACAGAGCAGTAGCCATCGTATCAGCCATGACTGAGAGCATTGCAAACCTTCGAGAGAGCATCGTCCATGGTGACAGCACCGTCAGCGCGGTAGCGGAGTCTGCCCTCGGCGCTGCCGAGAAACTGAATGGAACGCTCAACGCCTTCCTGGAAGTTTCGCGCGCCGAAGCCTTGCAGTGTGCCGCGCAGGTTGATGCGATCGATCAGGCCGGCAAAGCAAATCTGACCCTCGCCGGGATTCCGATCGCAGTGAAAGACAACATCTGCGTCCGCGGCATGCAGGCCTCCTGCGGCTCGCGCATCCTCGGGCCGTATCGCCCTCCCTATGACGCAACCGTAATCAGTCGCTTGCTCGCCGCGGGTTCGCTGATTATTGGCAAAACGAACTGCGACGAATTTGCGATGGGTTCTTCAAACGAGAACTCAGCATTTGGGCCGGTGAAGAATCCCTGGGACGTTTCCCGAGTCCCCGGCGGTTCTTCCGGAGGCTCAGCAGCAGCGGTCGCGGCCGGGATTGTCCCGGCGGCTCTCGGTTCGGATACGGGAGGCTCGGTGCGACAACCCGCGGCCTTCTGTGGCGTGATTGGATTAAAGCCAACCTATGGCCGCGTGTCGCGCTACGGTTTGGTGGCCTTCGGCTCGTCTCTGGATCAAATCGGAGTGTTAACCCGCACGGCGGGCGATGCCGCGGCTGTGCTGCAAGTCATTGCCGGACGCGACCCGCATGACGCCACTACCGCCGACGTGCCGGTTCCCGACTATTCAGCCGAACTAAACGAAGATATCAAAGGAATGCGTCTGGGCGTGTCGCGAGTATTGCTGGGCGAAGGCCTAAGCCCGGAAGTGCGCGCCGCAATCGAGAAAGCCATCGCAGCCTATCGCGATTTGGGCGCGGAAATTGTCGAGATCGATTTACCGCATGCACAGTACGCGATTGCGGTTTACTACATCATCGCCACGGCCGAAGCGTCGTCTAACCTGGCTCGCTTTGATGGTGTCCGTTACGGCTTTCGGGCCGAAGACGCGCCGGCGTTGCGAAACATGTATCGCAAAACACGCGACGAAGGATTTGGCCCGGAAGTGAAGCGCCGCATCATGCTCGGCACCTATGTGCTCTCCGCCGGTTACTACGACGCCTATTATTTGAAAGCACAAAAGGTGCGGACCTTGCTGCGGCAGGACTTTACTAATGCTTTCCGGAAGTGCGACGCGGTCCTGACGCCAACTACGCCTACGCCGGCATTCATGTTCGGTGAAAAAGTCGACGATCCGCTGGCAATGTATCTCAACGATGTCTTTACGGTGACGGCGAATCTGGCGGGCGTTCCCGCGATCAGCGTTCCCTGCGGACTGTCTTCAGAAGGGTTGCCGATTGGTTTGCAACTGTTAGGACCATACTGGAGCGAAGCGAAATTGCTGCGCCTGACGCACGCATATCAAAAAGCCCAACCGTTCACTGCCCAACCCAAAATCCACGCATAGTTTCATTGAGTCGGACGTAGAACGAATCGTCCCGGAGGGACGGAATGTTTATAGAACCGAAGTCTCCTCAAGTTCGAAGCTCCTAGGAGCGCAATCTGCATTGCCAGTTACTGACGGGCGGACACATTCCGTTCCTACGGAGCTTGGTCGTAAGAGTATCCGCGGTCTATAAACATTTGCCTCCTACGGAGCCGTTTACTCAATCCGAAAACTTCTTCTGAAACTCCGGCGAGCGACGACGAAGTTCCAACCAATCTGCAAACAGACCCGGCGTCTGAATCCACAGTTTCAGCCACTCAACTATCTCAGCCTGTTCAGCACGTTCCTCCTGGCTAAGTCTACGATCCTTCGCCATTAACTCTGCTTGTTGCCGGCCATTGACCGCCAGTGTTCGCACCTGATGAAACGCGGCCTGATCACCCGACGCCTCCGCACGTTGGCGCAACTTCTCCAGTTTCTTAATCAATACTTCGGCTTTCTTGAGTTGCAGGGGCCGCGCCGTCAGTAACTCGTCGAGTCCCTTCAACTGGCGGCTGTCCGTTTCAATCTTTGCTTCGCGCCAGCGCGCATCGAACTCGATCACTTCGGGATGACGCAACTCTGCGCCTTGGTCAGCCAGCACGCGCGCAATTGCCGCGGGGCTCATCTCGGCGCCTGGACCGAGTTGCCTGCGGACTGCCAGCTGAATATCACGCAGCTCCGCTTCACCAATCATGGTGCAACCCAAGCGCTCCCACGACTCAATTATCAGCGCGCGTTTGGTGGGCGCCGTTGGTTTGCGGCTCAGCGTTCCTGGTTCCGTGTCTTCCATGCTCAAACCGTACAAGATAGAATCGTAACCTGCTGAAGATGCTTAACTCTCGGCAAAGCGAGTCGAGAATCACTTGCACACGGTGGCTCTTCACTACATGCACTATAACTTCTTTCGGATTTATAAGTCCCTCCGATGCATTTCTGCGATTGCCGCCGGCGTTACCGCGCATCTTTGGTAGATTGAGGATATTGTTGCCCTACTGGACCAGACAAGTTCATAATCGCTGCTGGTCTCTGCATATCAATCCAGGGTGATAAGTAGTCACCTCAGCACACCTAAACGAGGCATTATATGTGCAAGATTCTACTTACTTTTCTATTAGCCACCGCCCTAATGGTGGTGCCGGCTGGCGCTGGGCTCGGGCAGAAGAAGCAGTCGCAATGCGAGCAAGCCGCGCAGACGAACCGGAATTGGGAGTTGATCGGCCACGACTATGTTTATTTTGATTACGTACTTTGCCCGGCTAATATGAATCCACCTAATCCCTTAATAAGGATCTGGATTACAACCCACGGCGATGGGCTGGCCGTGGAAAAGTGGGCACAGGACCGTGATGGCGCTGACGTTGTATCCATGTTTAATGGTAAGAAGAAGGCGTATACACTCTACCGCGACCTCAATGCCATCCCTTTAAAGGTCTTCAAAGCTGAGAGCAGGTCAGGTGTTCCCGCGGAGACGGGCAAGCAACCCTTCATTGCGCAAGGCACCGACCTTA
>JAWWPL010000264.1:0-4593 GCA_033850605.1 Blastocatellia bacterium
AGCCTGGAGGCCGTTGCCCCGTTGGGGCATAACTGAGAACCTGTCGTACTCGTCAGGGAAAATTCTGATGTCGAGGGCAACGCATGTGCCGGGACGCGCGTTATGCTATTCGCCGACAACGCGCCCAACTGCGGCAGATGGCTGCGCAAACTTTCCCAGACAAATGTGGGAAAGCCCGCATTCGTTTCTTACTTAACCACCCAATCGCCCCATTTAGCTCAGTCATTACGTCGCAAGAGGCAGGTATGAGGGTTGCAGATGAATGTTTCGCATAGACACAGGGAGAAGAAACTGATGACGAAGATGTTGGCCACAGTCTTTTACGGAAAAGACGATATCCGAGTTGAGGAAGTCGAGCGTCCCCGGGCAGGTGCGAACGACGCCGTCATTCGCGTCACGTTAACCACGATCTGTGGAACTGACCTGCACATTCTGCGCGGCGAGTATCCGGTCAAACCCGGATTGGTCATCGGGCACGAACCGGTCGGTGTCATTGAAGAACTTGGCGCGGCTGTCACCGGATACAAAGTCGGGGACCGGGTCCTGGTCGGCGCGATCACCCCATGCGGGCAATGCCGCGCATGTTTGTCGGGGCATCTATCGCAATGCGGTCATGGTGAGGGCTATGAAGCAATCGGTGGTTGGCGCTTCGGCAATACGATCAACGGAGCCCAGGCGGAGCATTTGCTGGTGCCAAACGCGCAGGCAAACCTGGCCAAAATTCCCGATGAGTTATCGGATGAGCAAGTGGTGCTTTTGTCCGACATCGCCTCGACCGGATTCGCCGGAGCAGAATCGGGTCAGATTCGAATTGGCGATTCCGTCGTTGTGTTTGCCCAGGGTCCCATCGGTCTATGCGCGACGGCAGGCGCAAAACTCATGGGCGCCGCGTTGGTAATTGGAATTGACGGTGACGACAACCGTCTCGCGGTCTCGCGACGCATGGGCGCAGACGTTGTGTTCGACTATCGCCAGGTTGATGTCGCTGCTGAAGTGCAAAAATTGACCGGCGGGGGCGCCGACGTGGCGATCGAAGCGCTCGGCACGCAAATGACTTTCGAAAGCGCTCTACGGAGCCTGCGGCCCGGAGGAACGTTGTCGAGTTTGGGAGTCTACTCCGGAAAACTGCAGTTACCGTATGACGCTTTCGCTGCGGGTCTCGGAGATCATCGCATCGTCACCAGCCTGTGTCCGGGCGGCAAAGAACGGATGCGCAGATTGATGGAAGTAGTCAGACATGGCCGCGTCGATTTCACACATCTGCTGACGCACACTTTTCCGCTGGAAAAGATCCAGGATGCCTACCAATTGTTCGGAGGAAGATCTGACGGAGTTTTGAAGGTCGCGATCAAGCCATAGCCGGCATTCAGAGTTCAACCTTAGGGTTGCTGACTCCAGGCTAAAGCTCGAACTCAAAACCGCGATCGGAATCCCTGAAGGGAGGGGCAGGAAGATGAATCACAAAGATACGGCGGAGCAAAACGAAATTACGCGTCGCGGCTTCTGTAATCGAATGTTATTCACATCTGCGGGATTGCTGCTTGCCGCAAATCAGCTTGAGGCGCAGAAGCAAGACCCGCCATCCTCTTCACTCTTCTATCCGCCATTGAAGATCGAAGGCGCAGAACGAGTACTTCCGGGCTCGTTCTTGTACTTCAATTATCCCCGCGCGAGTGATCCAGCCGTCCTGCTGCGCGCGCAGAATGGCGAGTACCTCGCCTTCAGTCGGAAATGCGCACATCTGGGCTGCTCGGTTGATTATGACAGTGCGCGTGGCTGTCTGATGTGTCCTTGCCATCGGGGAATGTACGACGGCCGGACCGGCCGGGTGGTGTTTGGACCGCCGCCACGGCCCCTCGACCAGATCGTTTTACAGGTGAGGGCGGGCGGCGAACTCTGGGCCGTCGGCCGCAGATCCAGCGGGGAGCTTAATGCGTGATCAGAGTCGCAATAGCGATCCTGATGCTAGAGATTTAGGTTCTCTTTTAGGGAGGTAAAGAACGATGAAACGGAATAATAACAGCAGCTTTTCAGCCCTGCTGATTATGCTCGCATTGGCTACATTGGTCGTATTCGTCTCGGGCGTAAATACTCAGGCTCAAAAGACACGGGCCGTGATTAACAACGCGGCCGCGACTACTCAACAACCCCTGTATACCGATTACAAGGGTGTGCGTCTCGGCATGACTGCAGGAGAAGCCCGCACCAGGCTGGGCAAGGCCGCGTTCTCTGATAAGGATCTTGACTACTACGTCATCTCGGAAACGGAAACCGTCCAGATTGCGATCGATGCGCAAGGGAAAGTGAAAGCTATTTCCGTCGACTATATGAACGGCACCGGAGCGCCGGATCCGAAGACCGTAGTTGGTGCGGATCTGGAGCCCAGACCAGATGGAACGCTCTATAGGATGGTGCGTTATGAGAGCCAGGGATTCTGGGTCTCATACAGCCGCGCTGCTGGACCGGTGGTCATCGTGACAGTCACGATTCAGAAGATGTAGTCAAAGCGATATCTGAAGCAGCGGCGGTTTAGCCATCGGTTTTAGACGGGGAACGCGCACGTCACCTCCGCATTGAGCGCGAAGCCGAAAAACAACGGCGGTCTTCGACATAAGCGTTAATGGCCTCGGACCGAGTGCGGACGAGACGTCCGCGTTCCCGGCATTGAGCGGCGTCGTGCAGGCCGGGCGACCTTTTGGGCAAGGCCTGCTAGAACAGGCTAAGCGTCGTGCCTGGCTCGGCGTCAACGCGTCTGATCAAGTCGATGTTATCAATCTTTGGATAATTTACGTTGCTGCCAACCGGATGGCTCTTCATCGCGTCGGCCGGGAATGAAACCAGGAGCTGCTCTAGTTCAGCAGGATGAGCGCGTGGATCAAGCCAAAGCTTAGCCGATTCCTCCGTCAGGATCACCGGCATTCGATCGTGAATTGGTTCGAGCAGGGCGTTGGCCGCAGTAGTGACAATCGCGCAAGAGGCGATCGAGACCCCGTCCCTTTTCCATTCGTCCCAGATCCCGGCAAAGACGAACGGTGCTTCATCCTTCATCTGAAAGAAAAATGCCTGGCGCGCTCGGCCCGTTCGCTTCCATTCATAGAAACCGTCCGCTGGAATCAGGCAGCGGCGCCTTTGAAACGATTCACTAAAGCTGGGTTTCCGGGCCAGAGTTTCCGCGCGCGCGTTGATGAACCCTTTTGGCTCATTATTCCACGAAGGGACGAGGCCCCAGAGAAGCATCCTCGCGAAGGTCTGATGTTCCAAATTGAGGATCGCCAGCACAGTCTGGCCCGGGGCGATATTGAATCGCGGCAGGATATCGTCGAGCTCAGGCTGATCGGCGCTCGCAAGTTTCATCCGAATCCGATCGATAGCTCGCAGTGTGTATCGGCCGCACATTGATCAGTTGGTCTCAGAGCAAACAGAAAGCACGCACTAATCCTGTACTCATTTCTGACGCTCTCCGATCATGTAACACAGCCCATCGGGTGCGACCACGAAGAACACGCGATAAGACTGGTCCCCGAACTTATCCACCCTGAAGTCCGACGCTGCCGGAGTTTTGCCTTTGATCTCCGCGAACGCGGTCGCAACATTGTCGACTTCAAAGAAGCAGCCTTCCTGCGTTGGGTCACCACCGTTTTCGGCGAGACCAATTTGGATTTTGTCTCGCTCCAGCGAAACGGACTTGTGCGGCGCGTCTTGTCGTGACACGACGTAAAACCCTAAAGTCTCTTCATAGAATGGAATCGCCGCCTCAAGATTTTCAACTGGGAGGTTCATAGCATCGCCGCCATAAGGCGCGACCCGCGTGAATACTGCTTTCATGGGCGTCTCCCGGAAAACTGGGTACGAATCCAACCAAACCACACTAACCAACACAAAGAGGACTTCGGTTCCGACTCCTTTGGTGTGATTTCCTGGATCGGCTGCGATTGTGAAAATCTCAAATCATCAACCGAAGCGAATCGTCACGATGCTTGTTCTGCAATGGCAGAACGAAAGCGATCGGCGCTTCGGGCTCGGGCCTTGGCCGCTTCTACTTCACGATCTTTGGGAGGCGCGTTGGTCACCAGAGATTCCAGGAGTTCGTGGGCGGCTTCAGTTACTCGATCGACGGCGCGGCTGAAAGCGACTTCGTTGGCTTTGGCAGGCCTGGTAAAGCCGCTGAGTTTCCGCACGAACTGAAGCGCCGACGCGCGAATTTCTTCATCGGTTGCGGGTGGCTTGAAGTTGTGCAGGGTCTTGATATTTCGACACATGAGATTTATTTCCTTATCAATAGATTCGTCACCTAGGAAAATACATCGCAGAACGGAATTTGAGAAGCGACGGCGTGCGTGAGCTAATTGCGGCTTGAATACCCAGCAGCATTTCTCATTAGCACCGTGGCTTCAGCCCGGTGCTTAGTAATCGTGTTCGGAATTGAAACCGTTTAAACGGTTTCCGATTATAACGCCCACTAAATTCACCGCGCTAAAGCGACGGTGCTAATGAGAGTGGAGTTGCTTCACTCTGAAGTAGATTGCCCCTGTCCAAGTGGAAAGAAAGCTCGAAAACAAGTCAGAACATCTCCACTGCAAGTGCACCCAGGAC
>JAWWPL010000312.1:0-9905 GCA_033850605.1 Blastocatellia bacterium
CAGCTTGAGCTTCCAAAAAATTAGCCACAGATGAACAGGGATAGACGCGGATCAGTAAATGGCATCACACAACTTCCAAATGGGGGTAGGATCCGGACTCGAGATTATGAAGCGCGGCTCTGCCGCAGCACATGGGGGTAAGCCTTCGGCTTACCGTCAAGCTGCTGTAAGGAATTCAGGAGGCTCCGCCTCCGCCCGAGGCACAGCCTCGGAAAAAAGAGTCCCGGCCGGAAAGCCGGAGGCTTTCCGCCATATGCTGCGGCAAAGCCGCCAACCAGATCCCCGGCTTTCTCTGGCTCACGGATAAGCTCGCTCGGCAGGGAGCACCGACCCATCACCGCCGTATTAGCAGACCTATACCAACGTATAATTGCGCGCTCGCTCCCCGCGCGCTAGGCTCTCTCCTATGGCTAATGGAGGAAATCATAAAGTAGTCGCGATTGTCGATGACGATGATGCGGTGCGCGTCGCCCTGGAGGGCTTGCTCAGATCTGCAGGATTGACCGCGCGAGCATATGAGTCGGCAGAAGAATTCATCAGGTCCGGACAACAGTCTCAAGTGTCCTGCCTGATCGCCGATATACGCATGCCGGGAATGTCGGGCCTCGAGCTCCAGGCGAAACTGAACTCTGAGAATTGCAAGGTTCCGATCGTCTTCATCACCGCACACGGTGATGCACAGATGCGGCTGCAGGCCTTGAGAGCGGGAGCAGTCGAGTTCCTGGCAAAGCCATTCAATGATGAAGTCTTGCTCGAAACTGTTCGAGCAGCTCTGGAAAATTGAGCAGGTAACGGAAGGAACCGGATTCTCCCGGGGAGGTCTTCTGTGCAAGCTGTCGAAACTCTAAATTCAAGTGATCCAGATCGTGATCAGCGTAGGTTTGAGCAGGTAATTGGTAAGAGCGCTGCTCTCGAAGCAGTATTCGAGCAAGTCGAATGCGTTGCAACCACGGATTCCACTGTCCTGATTCAAGGAGAAACCGGCACGGGTAAAGAATTAATCGCGCGTGCTATTCACAATATCAGCTCGCGGTGCGGACGCTCGTTTGTAAAGTTGAATTGCGCGGCAATTCCGCTCGACTTGCTGGAGAGCGAACTCTTCGGTCATGAAAAAGGCGCTTTTACGGGGGCGATCGCGCAGCGCATCGGTCGTTTCGAAATGGCTGACAAGGGTACGCTCTTTCTGGATGAAGTCGGCGACATTCCACCGGCATTGCAGCCCAAACTGCTGCGTGTACTCCAGGAACAAGAGTTCGAACGACTGGGCAGTACTCATACTCGCCAAGTGGATGTTCGCCTGGTTGCTGCGACCAACCGTGATTTAACGGAGATGATGAAACAGGGCGATTTTCGCACCGACTTGTACTATCGATTAAATGTCTTTCCGATTCGAATTCCGCCGTTACGTGAACGTCGTGAAGACATTCCGTTGTTGGTGGAATACTTTATGGAAAAGTTCGCGCGACGGATGGGCAAGAGAATCGAAACGGTTCCGAAGGCAACGATGCAGAAACTTGTGGATTGGCCCTGGCCCGGCAACGTGCGTGAGCTGCAAAACATGATCGAGCGCGGTGTGATTTTGTCACGCGGCTTTGTCTTAGAGATTCCTTTGACCGAGTTGGATCAATCCGCGGTTCCCGGTCTGCCCGATAGTAACGGAGCCTCGACCCTGGAAGCCTTTGAGCGAGAACATATTCTGCACGCTTTGCGCGAAACCGGGTGGGTGGTAGCCGGCGCCGCTGAGCGCCTTGGATTAAATCGAAGCACCCTCAACGCCCGCATGCGGAAATTGGAAATAAGACGCCCTCAGCCGGTGTAATCCAGCCGCCTAACGAAACTCTTCACCAACGAACCAAAACTAAACCAGCGCTGGCGGTGAAATTGTGGTAGTGCCCCAGGGCACAACCCAATTATCTGCTTATTCGGTTTTTGAAATTAACCACAAACTGCGGTTGACGCGTTGGACGGGCGGCGAAGAAGCCGTTGACTTAAGCAGGTCTTTGTAATATTAATTCGTGCACGCTTCCTTAAGCGCTACCAGGCAGGCTTCTTGCCGTAGGGTCATCCGGTACAATCAGGACTGAGGTAAACTGTGCGACGAATCGATCTGAGAAAAGTTCAGGCGGCCAACCCGCACACCATTCGCGATATTAATCGTCAGATAGTACTGAACTACGTTCGCGAGAGGGAGCCAATCTCACGCGCCACGATCGCCCGCGAATCCGCTTTGCAACGCTCTACCATATCGGAAATTGTTGAGGTGCTGACCGGCGAGGGTCTGGTTGAAGAGATCGGTGAGGGCGAATCTACGGGCGGCCGGCGACCGACTTTGCTGCGCTTGCGCACGGTCGGAGCGATTGCCATTGGCGTCAATATCACTCCTACCTGCACTACTGTCGCGAGTAGCGATCTGGCCGGAGTCGTCGTGGAACAAGAAGCCTTCCCCACCGATCCCCGCCTCGAAGGTACGTTGAGCCGGATCATAGAAATTGTTCGCAAGTTTTCTGCTCATAGTTCAATCGAAGGAATCGGCGTCAGTGTTCCCGGACTGGTGACTCCGGCAACTGGCAACGCCATTTTCGTTCCGTATTTTAAGTGGCGTGACCTGCCGATAGGCGACATGATTTCTCAGGCGACGGGACTCCCAGTTACGATCGACAATGATGCCAACGCAGTCGGCCTCGCTGAACTTTGGTTCGGACGACCCGAAGTCAGGGATGCGCGCGACTTCATCTTCGTCCTGGTTGCCGACGGCGTTGGAACCGGGATCATTTTTGATGGACAGGTCTATCGCGGAATGCGCGGAGCCGCCGGTGAATTCGGCCATATGATTGTAGGTAGTGATGCGCCAGTCCCTTGCTCATGCGGAAACGATGACTGCTGGGAGGCTTTCGCTTCTGAACGTGCCGCTATCGCGCGCTACAACAAGTTAAGTGGTGCGAACCGGGCGCCAAATTTTTCCAGCCTGATCGATCGTGCTCTGGACGGCGAACAGAACGCAAAGACGGCCCTCACCGAGACGGCTCGTTATCTTGGTATCGGTATTTCAAATCTGGTAGTCGGCCTTAGTCCTGAAGCTGTGATAGTGGGCGGCGCGATAACCCGAGCCTGGCCGTTGATCGAAAAAGCTCTCACGGAAAAAATTGAACGCAGCGTTCGGCGAGGCGTGCCGTCGGCGCGAATTTTACGCTCTACCTTGAGTGGAGATCCTACCTTAAAGGGAGCCTTGAGCCTGGTGCTCGCCCGCAAATTTGCGGGAGCGGCGGCAGCCTGAGGTGAGCACTGCTTATTCTCCAGCTAAGTCAAAACACCTCAGCATCCCTGTGGTCGTCGAGGCCGCCAGACGACGAAGAGTCCTCGGACTAAGGTTTCTCTTTATCCACGCGTTTCTTTATGGCGTCGCTTAGCTCCACGATACTCTGAAGGTCCCGGCGAGCTTTTGCCAACTGCTGAGCGTCGATCGTCCCTGGCTTTTCGATGATTGGATTTGTAATAAAGTTTTCGATCTGTTTACAGAGGAGGAGCAGTCGATCTTTGGTCTGCATCTGTTTGAGATCCAATTCCGTTCGTCGATCTTCAGTGGTAGGCTCGGGCTTCTGTAACTTCAAAGAGGTTTGCAGCCGAGCCGAACGTTTTCTTATTTCACCAGTCGCATCGGAAATGAATCGATCACTGAGAGATTGGTTCGCGGTAATGGCACGAACTATTCCGTTGTGGAGGGTGAGGATGCGCTGAAAGTCCTCGCTTACCTGGGCCATCATGGCTTGCGAGCGTTTGGGATCGTTGCGTTGCTCACCGTTTTCGCCCAGGCTGTTTAGCTGAATCTCGCGCCGATTCTCCGCTTGCATTTGAGCCTTCGCCGGATCGCCGGCCGACTGCCCGGCTACCGGTGCCGAAAATGCGATCGAGGCGCCAATTACAACTAAGAACATTCGCCAGTGACCAACACTCGCTTTCGCTCCATGCACTTTCATCAGCACCCTCCAGAATCATTATCAGACTGGTCGGTAGTATATGGCTCTATGGTTTTCGGCACAAATCATTGTTTTCTGCCTCCTTTTGAGCATCTACTGATTACATGTCCACCCGGACGCAGGCGTGTCTTCTCTTTATCGTCGCTTTAGTTGATCAGGTCTGATTGAACGCGGCTCTTGTAAATAGATCGGGCTGAATAGTATGTGTTGGAAATGTGGTTGCTGGTTTGTGGCAGAGACGACTGCTCCAATGCCCTGGTTGCCCGGGAGGAATGCGAACAGTTATGGCTGCGCGCCTGACTATTTGTTTGCAAGCAGGTCGTCGAGATGTTTTGCAAACCGCTTCGCGTTAGTCGGCAAACTTCCGTTTATGTGGAAAAACACATTAGACCGTCGGAACAGAAGCATGCAAACATCTGTATTCGGGCTTTGCCACAGTAATGCTTCATCACCCAAACCGTCGACCTTTTCCTTTGGGGGTACAGGTATGTGCCGTGCGAAGTCCTGAAATTTGGCTGCCGCAGCCCCAGGTGAAGCGGTCACAAAGACCTCAATCTCAACTCTTTCCCGGCCTGACTTCCACCGGTAGATCGTTGATTTGGTTTGTGCTTCCTTCGCTGAGAGTTCCCATGCGGGCTCCTTCACCTTTATGGAATTCTCTATCGTCGCTTGAAGGTCTCGAGTCTGTCCACCCAGTAGGCCAACTAAGGCGACGATCAAGAGAAAACAGGCCTGCACAGTTGCCATCGAACTTGCCTCCTTTTGAACTCTAGTGAGTATTGTACAGAGGTGCTTGAGTCCGAACCAGCCCGAACGAAAAGCACTGGGCTGCCGATCTCTCCCTCATAAGGCAAAGCCATCTTAAGGCTCACACTGGTGGCCGCTCCATATGAATCTCAGGAAGCTTTTCTTGCTTTACCCGCCGGTTGTTCACCTCAACGGTCTTAGCCCGATAAGAAGATTTCGTTAGTGATTAGGGAGAAAAAGCGAAAAGTGTTGACTGTGGAAGCCGGTTATAATACTTAATAGCACTGGTGTACAAAAGTTATTTCTAACGCTTTAGAGGATCGATTACCAAGGTTGGGAGCCCTGGGTGCGACGAATAGATCTCAAGAAAGTTAGTGCTGCGCGCTCCAATACGATACGCGACATAAACCGTCAGATCGTGCTGAATTACGTGCGCGAATTGGGGCCGCTCTCCCGTGCCGACCTCGCGCGCGAAACAGCGTTACAACGCTCAACCATTTCCCTGATAGTTGATGAGCTGGAAGCGAATGGCTTGGTAGAGGAAGTGAGCGGCGAATCCACTGGAGGACGGCCTCCCAGTTTGCTCTCGTTGCGGGCCGCGCACGCGGTTGCCATTGGCGTGGATCTGGGAACGGTTAAGACGGTAATGGCCAGCGGCGATCTAGCGGGCAGAGTGCTGGAGCAGGAGGAGTTTCCCACCGACAAAAATATCACGGCTACCCTGGACAAAATTGTTCAATGTGCGCAACGACTGATCGGGAAAAACCCCGGCACGATCGAAGGCATTGGCATCAGTGTGCCCGGGGTGGTTGATCCGGAAACGGGAGCTCTATTTGTTCCGTATTTCAACTGGCGCAATGAACCCATCGCTGAAACGCTGACGCGCGCTACTTCGCTTCCGGTGACCATTGAGAATGATGCCAATGCGGCGGCTCTGGCGGAGCTGTGGTTTGGTCGACCGGAAATTCGCGAGGTCCGAGATTTTATTCTCGTCCTGGTAGAAGAAGGCGTGGGCACTGGAATCGTTTTCGATGGACAGACCTATCGCGGAGAAGGCGGAACGGCAGGTGAATTCGGTCACATGACCATTGGGAGCGGAGCCCCCGTGGCCTGCGCCGTGGGTAGCAGGGAATGCTGGGAAGCATTCGCTTCCGAGCGGGCCGCGCTGGCACGTTACCAAAGCTTGTCAGGCTCGAACGGAAGTGGCGAGGTAAATTTCGCGGAACTAATCGATCTAGCTTTGGGGGGCGAATCCAATGCGCGGGCCGCTCTGAAAGAGACCGCGCACTACCTTGGCGTTGGCATTGCAAACTTAATTCAAGGCCTCGCGCCCGAAGCAGTGATAGTCGGTGGTCCAATTGTGCGCGCCTGGCCGGTGATCGTTGAAGAGCTAAAAGCGTCCGTCGACTCGAGCATCTGCCGTGGTTTTCCATCAACGCCGATCATGGAGTCAACCTTAGGAAGCCAACCGACCTTGATGGGTGCTCTCAGCCTGGTGCTGGCCAGTAAGTTTGCCTCGGCCTCAGTTTCTTAGATACAAACTAACATTTCCACACTTCGTTCGTCTGGGCAACAAAGATTTTGGCTAAGACCTTTGTTTTGATTAGCATGTCGTCAGTTCAAATAGTTCTTGACAACTTTTCGCAATAGGAGTAAATGCTTTTGCGTGGCAGTGCAACAAAGTCCTAAATAACAAGTTTGGTGATGGTTCGGATTCCCCGAACTGTTGAGACAATTCCGAAAGCTGAAATCGCGATCTGCTTCGACCCCGAACGCAGATTTGCAGGAGGTTCGTATGGTGAAGAAGCTTGGCTTGCAAGTGCTGGTGGTCCTGATGGGCGCCCTTATTTTTAGTGCGCATGGACAGACGACCACGGTAGGAACAATCAGCGGTACCGTTCGAGACGAGAAGGGAGCTGTTGTTCCCAAGGCCGAAGTTTCTATACAGGGTGCGGGAAATGGAATATCGCGCTCCGTGAATTCGGACGACAATGGATTTTACCTGGCTACCAGTTTACCCCCCGGCCGCTATACAGTGAGCACGGCACCCAGCGGCTTCAAGAAAACCGTCGCCGCGGATGTCGATCTGCATGTGTCGGAAAACAAAGTCGTCAACCTGGATTTGCAAGTAGGTCAGGTGAGCGAAACAGTCACCGTCTCATCTGATGCCGCGCCGGTCGAGACGCGTAGCGGCGAAATAAGCAGTCTGATCACAGAGAAGCAAGTGACTGAGTTGCCGCTCAACGGCCGCAACTACGCGCAACTGGCGCTGATGGTGCCGGGCGTTTCTCCAGTGACGCAAGCTGGCGCGGGCGGCGCTTTCGGCACGGCGGGCACCGGTCTTGATTCTCACGTTGATATGTCAGTAAACGGCAATCAATCAAACGCCAACATGTGGACTGTTGACGGTGTCAACAACATGGACGTGGGGTCGAACGCGACGCTGCTCGTCTTTCCATCCATCGACTCGATTCAGGAATTCCGCGTAGAGCGTAACAGCTTTAGCGCACAGTACGGCCAGGCGCAGGGCGCCGTGATCAACCTGATTACCAAAGGCGGCAGCAACCAGTTTCACGGCACCGGCTTTGAGTTTTTTCGCAGTGACAAATTGAATAAAATTGATTTCTTTCTCGAGAAAGCCGGTCAGCCAAAAGCAAAGTTGAAGTACAACAACTACGGTTTCAACTTTAGCGGCCCAATCAAGAAGGATAAGGTCTTCTTTTTCTGGAATGAAGAGTGGCGTCGCGAGTCACGTGGTGTGGTGCTCTCATCCAAGGTTCCAACCGCCGCCGAGCGGATAGGAGATTTCAGTGGAGCACTGACAGACGCTTTGCCTCATATCCCTTATTCTTGTCACGATGTGCCGAATCCTGCTGCGCCTCCTGCTACGATCAACGTATGTGACCCGTTCCCGGGCAACAAGATCCCGGCGGCCAATCTCAGCCCGGCCGGTCTGGCAATCCTAAAGATGTTTCCACTCCCCAACACGACTGGTTCAACCAACTGGATCTCTTCGTTCCTGGAGCCGATCAAAACTCGCCAGGACAGTATTCGCGGTGACATCAACATTTCGAAAAAGATGAACCTGCTGGTGAAATACACCAATGAGACCTGGACACACGGGAGTGCCGCGGGGAACTTCTGGGGCGACTCTCCGTTCCCAACTCTGGCGTCGGATTGGGATCAGCCCAGTCACAGTTTTGCCGTCAAGTTGGCGACGACCTTGAGTTCGACTGCAGTTAATGAGTTCCAGTTCTCGCGCGCTGGAAATGACATCAAGATTACGACGAATGCAGCGGGCCAGGCGCTCAATGATGAGATCGCCTCTAAGTTTCCCACTGTGTTTCCGAAAGCGGCGGGCGTAGGCCTGCCAACAAACTGGGGTGCAAACGGATATCCCGCTCTCTGGCACCAAGCGCCGTGGCAAAACCACGAAGACCTTTTCATTTGGAAAGACGACTTTTCCAAGGTTTCAGGTGCGCACGATCTCAAATTCGGCGCTCTGGTAAGCCATAACATCAAGAACGAATTGGCCCAGGGTGCTAACGGCATTGCTCAGTATTGTGGCACGGCCACCCATACAGGCAATGCAATCGCAGAGTTGCTATTTAAAGACTTGCCGCTTGGATGCTATACCGAGATCGATCATGACGAAGCGTCACTGGGTCGCTGGCATGACTTTGAATTCTACGGCAACGATACTTTCAAAATGAGTCCCCGAGTAACACTCACTTTGGGGATGCGCTGGTCACGATATTCGCCGGCGTATTCAAACAACGATCGCATCAGTAACTACATTCCGCGATTGTACGACGGTACGCATCCTCTCAGCGGTTTGGTAAAGCCTGGTGAGGCTGGATTTGGCCGCTCTCTGTGGCACCCATATAACAAGGGCTTCCAGCCCCGGGTAGGTGTGGCCTGGGACGTCAAGGGTGATGGCAAGACTGCGGTGCGCGCGGGATTTGGTCGCTTCATGAGCCGTTCGAACGTCATCGAAGACGTTCTGCGTCTGTCTGGTAATCCTCCTTGGACAGCAGTGGTTAACTCCAACTGGGGCGGAGACGGAAATTCCAGGCTGAGCGACGATCCAACCTTCCGCAGCCTGGATACAATCAATCCCGGTTTGAAGAATGCAGTCGCCGGTGTCAGCAACACCACGGGCTTTAACGCCGTAGACGAGAACTTCAGACCACCAGAGAGCTGGCAGTGGAACATTACCGTCTCCCGCGAAATTATTAAGAATACGGTAGCCGAAGTTTCTTACATCGGAAACCATGGTACGCACATCTGGCGTCGTGGTGTGAACGTCAACGATGTTTCGCCGGCGAAGAGGGCTGCTGTGGTCTCGGTATTCAACGCTACGGGTGATGCGCAAGCCACCGCGAACGCCAATCGTATCTTCCCAAACCTTGGTCCCATTACCATGAGCCAATCGAATGGAATCTCGAACTACAAAGCGCTTCAGGTCTGGCTCAACCGGCGATTTACAAACCGGCTGTCCTGGCAGGTTGCCTACACCTGGTCGCACACAGTTTCCAACGTTCCGTTAACATCATTCACCAGTGGTACCACGGATCCCTTCAACTTTGAGCTGGACAAGGGTGATTCCGATCTCGACCGTAGGCATATGTTCGTTTCCAATGCGGTCTATGCGTTCCCCAGTTTCAAGAACAAGGGCTCGTTTGTGAGTAGTATCCTGGGAAATTGGCAACTCAATGGAATTCTAACGCTGCTGAGTGGTACACCTCTCGACGTTCAAACAGGTCTTAGTCCACAGTATTTTGGTCTGGCTGCTAACGCCCCTGCCGGTTTTCGCCCTGACCTGGTTCCGGGCGTTCCGATCTATCTACACGGTGCCGACAAAACCGTGTATCTGAACCCGGCCGCATTTAAGGCGCCGGCTCTGGGCCAATTCGGTAATCTGAAACGTGGATTCGTGAGGCAACCGGGACTCAAGAACGTTGATTTCTCGATCGCCAAGAACTGGAAATTCAAGGAGAAGTATGGACTCCAGTTCCGCGCTGAGATGTTCAATCTTTTCAACACAACGAATTTCAACGGGTTCGACCCCGGCCTGGGCCTTAGCCCCAACCGCGACTCGACCGGGAAATTCCTCGGAACGTTTACCGCTACAAACGGAAACTTTGGCCACCTGAACAGCGATCGCGGACCGCGCAACATTCA
>JAWWPL010000334.1:0-5822 GCA_033850605.1 Blastocatellia bacterium
ATTCAGTAAGCGCCGCGAATTGCGTCACCACTTCACGGCATTTCTCGGGCTGAGTTCGCAAGAAGAAACCGGTTATGTTGCGCGCGCGAGCAGAATGTCCGCTTAAGCGCGGGTAATGAAGTCGGCCGTTAGAGAACACATCAAACAGCCCAAGTTCCAAGCCGCGGATAAAGAAGCGCGCCTCCCAATCCTGAAATGGAACTTTAATGCAAGGTGGCAGGGCTGTAGAGTCGGCCGCGCAATACTCACGTGCCTTGTTGCTTATGAAGTTTTCGAGGTCAGCTACCGTCGCCAAGGTTACACCCATGTTCGAACCATTCTCTCACCGGGCTGGCTTCACAAAGGAATGTTGCCGTGCTTCTTCGGCGGATTCGTGTCGCGCTTATTCTCGAGCAGCGCCAGCGCTCGGATGAGTTTGGGTCTGGTCTGGGCGGGCTCGATGACTTCGTCGATGAAGCCGCGTTCGGCTGCGACGTAGGGATTGGCAAATTTGTCTTCGAGCTCGGTTACTTTGGCGCGGCGAGCGGAGGTTTTATCTGAGGCCTCTTTAATTTCGCGGCGATAGAGAATGTCGACAGCGCCTTCAGCTCCCATCACGGCAATCTCCGCGCTGGGCCAGGCAAAGTTTATGTCGGTGCGAATGTGTTTCGATCCCATGACGCAGTACGCCCCGCCATAAGCTTTGCGCGTAATCACGGTCACCTTGGGAACCGTCGCTTCGGCATAGGCATAAAGAAGTTTCGCGCCGTGCTTGATAATGCCGCCATGCTCCTGCGCAATGCCGGGCAGGAAGCCGGGCACATCTTCGAAAGTCACGATCGGGATATTGAAGCAGTCACAGAAGCGCACGAAGCGTGCCGCTTTCAGAGAACTATTAATGTCGAGCACACCAGCCAGATAGGCTGGTTGGTTGGCGACGATGCCGACTGGCTTTCCATCAAGCCGAGCAAAACCCACCACGATGTTCGGCGCATAATCGCGGTGGACCTCGAAGAAATACCCGCTGTCGACTACTAAATCAATCACCTCGCGAATGTCGTAAGGTTGATTCGATGCTTCCGGAACAATGGAATTAAGTTTCACTTCAGCTCTATCCGCTGAATCCTCCGGAGCAAGACGCGGTGGATCGTCCAGGTTGTTCGAAGGAATGAAAGACAAAAGCTCGCGCACCATTTGCAGTGCATGCTCGTCAGAATCCGCGGCAAAGTGCGCGACTCCCGACTTCTGGTTGTGCGTCGCCGCTCCACCGAGTTCTTCTTTCGTGACGTCTTCGTGAGTCACGGTCTTAATCACATCCGGGCCGGTGATGAACATGTAGGAGGTGTCCTTGACCATGATATTGAAGTCGGTGATTGCCGGACTATAGACGGCGCCACCCGCGCATGGGCCCATGATGCAACTGATCTGCGGCACGACTCCGCTGGCCAGGGTGTTGCGCAGGAAAATATCAGCGTACCCGCCGAGGCTAACTACACCTTCCTGTATGCGAGCGCCGCCGGAATCGTTGAGACCAATGATGGGCGCCCCAACCTTCATCGCCAAGTCCATCACCTTACAAATTTTTTCCGCGTGGGTTTCGGAGAGGGAACCACCAAAGACAGTGAAGTCCTGAGCGAATACAAAGACCTTGCGGCCGTCGATCAAGCCATGACCGGTGACGACGCCGTCACCCGGATAAATCTCCTTCTCCATTCCAAAGTCCTGCGAACGATGCTCAACTAACTTATCGAACTCCTGGAAGGTGCCTTCGTCGAGCAGGAATTCAACTCGTTCGCGCGCGGTCATCTTACCGGCGCTGTGTTGCTTCTCGACGCGCGCGGCGCCACCGCCGGCTGCGGCACGTTGTTCGCGGTCGCGAAGTTGATCGAGTTTGGAAAGTTTGGCGGGCTTTTCTTGTGACATCAAATTCTATTCTCACGCATGATCGTTTAACGCAAAGGACGCAGAGCTTCTCGCAGAGGAACGCAAAGGATATTCTTGACCTGACCGCTGATCTCTGTCTTCAGCTAACCATTCGCTTTCGCAAGCTCCTCATGGCCCATTCGCAGGCCACGATCGCAAATATTATCAGATAACCGGCCTCATACACGTGCCGCGATAGAAAGCGCCCGGTCAAAAACGCCCGTGTTAGATCAATCGACTCGGTCAAGGGAACCGCCCAGGCCACGATGCGCAACCACGCAGGTAGGACGTCGACAGGAAACCAGCAGCCGCAGATAAGCATGACCGTAAAGAACGCGGCCATGTAAACGTTGAAGGCGTCGATGTCGTGAACGTGTGCAGTTACGCCCAGCGAGAATCCGGAAATAAAGACGCTGCCGACCAGCAGCGGCACAGGCGCTAGCACCGCCCACGGCGAAGTGGCCGCGCCAAACACCACCAGCACGATCATGATGACCAGCGTGTCAAAGGCCGCATGCGTGATAGCCCAAAGGATCTCAGCAAAGGCCAGCGACTCAGCATCAACGGGCGTGGCCAGGATCGCGTCATAGGTCGATTGATAGACCATGCGAAAGTATGCGGCATAGGTCGTCTCGAACATCGCGCGCATCAGAACGGTAAGACCCAGAATCCCCGCACCCACAAACGAGAGATACGAGATACCCGAAACCTTGCCGGCCACCAGCGCCCCCAAACCCCAGCCGAACGCGAGCACAGAGAAAACCGGCTCAATCGCGGGCGCGATGAGGTTCATCTTCCAAAGGCGCAAGTGAACCTCGACGTCGCGCCGCCAGACGGCATACGCATCGCGCAGGTTGACACGTGAAACGGCCAGTGCAGAGTTGCGAAATGGCTGAGTTGTTATTGCTTCAGGCTGGGCCACATTGTCGAGGCTAACGCGTTGATTGAGGATTCGTCAAAGCCGCGACTAATTTGGTGGTGAGGTCAGTACCGAGAGCGGTAGCGACCGGGTGACAATAATTCGCAACCCTGATTGTGCTGAGTAAGACCTGGTCGCTACCGCTCTCGGTACTGACTCCATCGCAAGCTGGTCGGACCTTGCCGTTCAAGGCAAAGGGGCCGCCCGAAGATTAATTCGAGCAGCCCCTTTCCCACTATGCCGGAGCTCACATCAGTTCAGCTCAGGCTTAATCTGCTTTTCCATCCGCAGTCTCATCGGTTCGACATCTTCCCTGATAGTGTAATCGCCGGGGACCTCGAACAGAGAGTGATCGGGTTCCGCACGATTGATGTTGGTCAGGCGGTAGACAGTTTCACCTGCGCGCGGATCCGTGTGACGAGTCATAACGATCGTTTTTAGGTCCGGCGAAAACCAACGCTCGTCGACTATTTCAATGGCGCGTTCGTTGCCGATCTGTCCGGCCGGAATCGTAATCGTCGTGCGAGTGCCAACGGCGTTAATGCCCTCAATGGCCTGCGTGCCCAGTTCTTCACTGCGCCACGTACCGTTTCGATCTCTTTCTATTCGCATTTTCATTTCGCCGCCGCCTGCTGATTTTGTTTGTACTTCACCATTGGACGTTCGATTGAAGGTGAAGACCTTTGGTTCTCCGTCTGGCGAACTTATTTTGTATTCGGCCGCGCCCGGCGGGGGCTGGATGCGGAAACCGCCGACCTTGCGCGCTATGTGACTTTGCGGTTCGAGCACATATGAAACCCCGGTGACGGGATCGTTAATCGAGATCGTGACGAAGGGCTCACCAGAGGGAGAGAAGTTCCCAATCGCCTTCAGCGTCTGTTCCCGTCGCGTTCGGCCTTCACCGTCCCGGTAGACCGAGGCTGAATTGGTGTTCACGATGCGATTGCCGTCGCTGAGCACCTGCGTCGATTCGGTGACGGCCTGAGCCGAATAGGGAGCGCCCTTTACTAACCGATCAAAGCTCATCTCGGAAGTGACAAAGGTGAAGGTGTTGCCACCCGGCTCAATTGGTCCCGGACCCTGGAACGAAACGCCTACCTCCGGCGAGACCCTTCGTTCAAAAGTCATCTGCTTCTCCTGGCCGAAGCTGAATGAGGCACTCGCAAGTACGACGACTGCCAGACCTAACAAAAATACTGAAGTCCTTTTCATGATCATTGCCTTTCCGTTAAAGGGCGCAACGGCCCGGTTGTTTAAGTGCGTCTTAATTTTTGAATCCTATGCTCACCGCACAAATCGAATCGCGTGAGCCAAACCATCGAGTCCCATCAGCACATCCGCTTTTACTTTCTCGTTGGCGCGATCCATGTTGACGGGCAACCCAAAGGACGCCATGGCCGACCGCGGCAGTTCTACTCGAACCATGCGACCACCATCGGCAAGATTGGCTGCGCCTCCATACGTAACGGGAATGAAATCCGTAGCAACTTCCGCGTTGCCCGGGTTTGCACTCGAAGCCTTAGCGGACGAGCCGTTTCCACGTCTGACTGAAGACTTCCTTGCTGGAATCGCGGGTCGAATCTGTCGCTCCAAAACGATCGGCGGACGTGAAGGAGTGATGATTCCAGTACTAGCAGGCGATGAGGTTACGGCTATCAGGGGTCCCGCGCTCTCTTTGGTTGCCGGGAACCAACGGATTGCGAAAAGTCCAAACACAATCAACAGCGCTGCGGCTATCGCACCGATCACGTATTGTGGGCGGTAGTAATGAGTCGACGTTACCGGGGCGGGGAACTGCTTCAGAGCGAATTTGTCGAAAGCCATGAGTAATCGCTCCTCGACTCGTTCCGGCGCGCCTGCGGACTCCGTGCTTTCGGCCAGGCCGCGCAATTGCAAGCTTATCGTCCGTTCATCTTCGAGTCTGCCGGCACAACGTTCACATCCGTCGGCATGCTGAAGTGCCGCGGTGCGTGCGTCTGCATCAAGTATCTGCTCGCGAGCTAAGTCATTGACTACGTCTTCAAATCTTTGGCAATTCATGCGAAACACCTCGCTGATTCAAGTTCCTTGTTCGACGCGCAATCGTTTGGTGAGGCGCGCAACTTTTCGATTAAGATGGTTCGGCCGCGGTGCAATCTCGATCGAACCGTTCCAATCGCGCAACCGAGCACGGCCGCCGCCTCGGCATAGGTCAATTCCTCTAGATCACACAGGACGACGACTTCCCGGTAATGCTCGGGCAAATTCAGGACGGCCTTATGCATGGCCAGGATTGCTTCAGTCCGAGTTATTGGCTCGTCCGCAATCGCGGCGGCGTTACTTCCGGCGTCATCGATCGAGACGAAGCAGCGTTCCTGCCGCAGACGACGGAGCACGTAGTTTCTGGCCACCCCAAGCAGAAATGAATTAACGGATCCCTTCAACTCGTCGTATTCATTTCCTTTCCTCATTAGCACCATGAAGACTTCCTGGGTCACGTCCTCAGCCAGGTCGGGGACACCGGTCATATGCAAAGCAAAGCGGTATACGTCGCGTTGACGGCGGCGATATAACTCAGCGAAGGCTTCCTTGTCTCCGCCTAGCATCGTCTGAACGAGTTCGCTGTCGCTGTTCTGGGTTCCCATGGTGCGCATCGCTGGTGTCACAGTTAATTCACTCAGGGAGACGAAAAGGTTCCAAAGACTTTTCCGGTTCGACGGAAACGAGCGGCGAGCGCTTCACGAGAAAGGGAATTGGCGGGCCTCGATTAGGGAAACCAACTCATCAACGGCTGAACGGGCTTGCCTTTTGATTTGGTCCGAATAACCGTACCGCGCGGCATTTTCCGCAAACTCTTCCAAATCGAGCACCTGATATGAAAAGTCCGGCTGCACCAGAATGTCTATGTCCAAATCGATGTAGCTAAGAACGCCGCCGCTAATAGTCGGGGGGACGTTTACATTGCAATAGAACAGTTTCGTGGTCGAGTCTTCCTCCAAAAATCGAAACACGTTGTACCAAT
>JAWWPL010000340.1:0-6644 GCA_033850605.1 Blastocatellia bacterium
CTCCTGGCGAAGTCTGAGCGGGCTTCGCCCGCTGGCGGACAGGATGTCCGCGCTCCTCCTTTTTTTTATTGAGTTTCCGGAATTAACTGCGCTCCCTCTATTACCGGCGCGGTGCTGCCGGACTTAAAGAATCCCACTGCCGACAGCACGTAAAACAGAATCGCCACCACCACGACATACTGAAAGCCCAGGATCATCGACATGTTCTCCGCCAGCCCGCCCAACATGGCGCCCGCAATATTAAAGCCGAACGCGCGATCGGCTTCGGCCGTTCGCTTGAAACTCGCGGCAAAGATCACTCCGGCAAACAGGACCGGAGCAAACACCAGCAGACAAGAGCCGGTCACCTGAAGAGTCCGGTTCATGCCTAAAAAGAAATCGAGCGGGACAATCGTGTTCAGTGCCAGCGTCACGAACAAGCCGGCGTAGTAGGGCCACAGCTTTGTCACGTTCGTCTTCAGCGTCCAGATATTGGCGAGCAGAATCATTACCAGGACGGCGAAGAAAACAACCGAATTAACGACCCAGGTGCTGCCGAATAAAAGTGCCATGGTAACCACAGCCTTGGTTTCAATCAGCATGAATCCGGCGCCGAGAAAAAAGATCTGCATGTTGAGTGGCCGGGAACGCTCACGGTTCGGCGCGCCATTCGCGGCGCTGCGTCGCGGCACAAACACAAAGATCAGCAGGAGGGCCAGCCCCGCCATGATCAGAATTCCGCGCAGACTCAACGCCGGCATCATCGGCTTTCTCATATAAAAGAACGGCCAGTCATCAGTCGCCGGCGGCAGGTCACCCTGTGGTTGAACTACAGTCGCCATCGCAAACCTCTGCCACGGAAGTTTTTGCTGGTCTGCTTCCGCGGCCTGATCGAAGCGCTGCCGTTCATCCGCTGCCGGTTGCTGAAAACCGTTCGCCGAATCTGGCGAAGGGGCCTGGTCGTTGCGCAGAAAGTATTCCTGCTGCTGCGTGAAAGCCTGGCGCAAATTGTTGGTGTTTCCGGAAAAGAAAACCGTAAAGTCGCCGGCCGTGTTTTCTTCGGGCTCAATCACCTTGCGGTAAGGCAGAGTGATGCAGAGCGGATTGCCGGCGCCGAACACTTCGTCCAAACTTTTCTGCAGACGCGAAATCAACCATCCCTGGCGAAAATAGTTGTAGACGACAAAAGTGCCGTCGGGCTTCAAGTGCCGCTTTACGTCCGCGAACGTCTGCTGGGTGAAGAGATAACTTTCGAGGCGAATATTGCTATAGCCACTGTGCAGCACCAATGAATCGACCAGGGCATAGATTATCAAGTCGTATTTCCGATCGGTCGCGCGCAAAAAGTTGCGGCCGTCATCGTTATGAATCTCAACTCGCGGGTCCTGATACGGATGGTCCGGGTGATATTGGGTACCCAGACGATAGATGGCCGGATCAATCTCGACTGCGTCTACGTGTTCGGCGCCCCACTGCAAGGCGCGACTGACATCGTTGCCTGAGCCGGCGCCGATAATCATTACGTTCTTAAAAGGCGGCCGGCCCGCATCGCGGTTGAGCATATGCGGCAGCGCATAGGCGGCGTACCTGTCACTTCGCGAAACCATCGACTGATGAAATATGAGGTTGACCGAAAGTGAGAGATCGTAAGGCTTGTAATCGATGCGATAGTACGGCGACCAGATCTGGCGCGCTTCCTTTTGGCCCTCAAAATCATTGTGTATCAGCGTATATGAAGCCATGCCGACCACCAGCAACAACAACACACCCATCACCGGGGCCAGCACGTAAAGTTTTGTGCGAAAGCGACGCAGCGGCGAGATGAAATAAAAGTATCCCAGACAGAGTGCGACGAATCCGAACCACCAAACAGGCGACAGCTGCAGGTATGAACACGCGGCAAACAACACGATACCGACAATGCTGCCGGCAATGTTGATGGTATAAGCCTGTACGCGATTGGGCCAAAGATTTAACGCCCGCCCGAGTTCCTGACCCGGCCCAATCATGGCAATGGCAATTACGATAAAGAAAAATCCGCATAAAACTTCCACCGGTATCGGGTAACGAAAGATGTCGGGCGTATGCGTAGACACGCCAAAGAAGACTACCTGCGGTGAAGCCCGGCCTTCGTCCCACTTCACAAAGGATCCACTGGTGATCTCAACGATATGCGCCGCGGCCATGGCCACGATGAGAAAGACCGGAGTCCAGGCGAGATAGTTGCGGCGACGATTCGCCGCCAGGCAGCCCACTGACATTCCCAGAAACGAGGCCAGCAAAACCACGTTGGTAAAGAATGTCAGGTGCAGCGCATGTGCCGGGAACCAACGAATACCCGCCAGCTCGAGAAAGAGAATCAGCAGGCTGATCAGGAACAACTCAAAACCGGAGCGAGAAGTAGAGACCTGGGCAGAGGGAATGTTGTTCACAGCGAGTCCTCGTTTCTTAAGGTACGGTAGTAGCTCGAAAGGAAGACAATCCAAAATGAAGGCTGGCTTTGGATACCGGAACGAGCTGAGAGAAATTACTCGAACACCGTCGATAAATCAATCAAATCTTCATTCTGCTTTCTTTGCGCCCTGAGTTTTTCTTGGCGCCTTTGCGGGATCCTAAAACCGAGCCCGATCAGTTTCACGCAAAGGCGCTAAGAAAAACTTAAGGCGCTAAGAAAATCATTTGATTTCAACTTCCACCGGTGCGGCGTCATGAGACTGGTAACCTTCCGGCCAGTTTGAGATGTTAATGCCATAGATCCAATCCGAGTCTGGCAGAACCGCAAAACGAATTGTGACGGGCTTGCCGCGCGCGACGCGCAAGCGCGCTGAGAGCGAAGTCACTTGCCACTCCTGGATTAGGGGCGTCTTTGGATCTTCTACCGGCACCTGCCGCCAACCGCAATCACTTTCATTTACAAACAGTGTGACTCGCGTTTGAATCAGGGACGGCTGTGCCTCGTACGGAACCAGCGGTTGAATATGAGCGCGCACGATAATTCTTCCAACCCGGCGATAGTCTTTGCGCCCGGGCACCACGTATTCGAAATAGCCCGCGCCGGCGCCCCAGATATATCCATCACCACCTCCAAGTTTCTCAAAAGCACCGCGCACAACCATGTTCGGCCACACGCGATACATAATGGTCCCATTAGGTTGATAGATAATCTGAGGTTGTACCGTGTTGTCGTTTGGGTCGCGCGTGAAAACAAATTGGCGCGGTATCAGGTGTTTGCCGGCATCGAACGTATCTGGCGGCGGCCAGGCGTTCACCAGTGAGTAAAAGAGGTGCGCCCCGCCGTTAATCTCTGCCAGCAGAGCTGAGTCGCGCGGAGTGGTCCAGGTCACTCCATAGCCTCTCTGCGCGTCTGGGGTAAGAATCCAGAACATCGCGCCGGCGGCGCCTTCGCGCGCGGCGCTGTCAAAGTAAGCCCGGTACCAATCCGCTGGAGAAAGTCCTTTATGACCTTCTCCTGACATTCCAAACTCGCCCAAAACCAGGGGCTTTCTGAGCGAGACCGCAGCCGCTACGCGATTCCGTATGAACTCGCCCAACGCTTTCGGAGAGTCAACAAAACTGTCCGTGTCATCGCGGGGGTAAAGATGCACGTCGCAATAATCGATGTTCGGAAGAGCGTGATCCGCCAACCACTCGCGGCGCTCCGCTGCCGAGCGATAGCCCCAATCACCCGGCACGATGGGATGATCGGGATCGAGTGACTTCAAATAGGCGCTCATCTCAGCCAGCCACGCCCGGCGCTCAGACCAGTGTCCGATCAAACACTGGGCTTCGTTCATCAACTCGTATCCAAAGATTGCGGGATCGTCCCGGTACATCAGGCCGGTGACGCTGTTGCGACGGGTAGCGATTTTCTCGACGTGCTCGCGATAGAGTCGGCGTGCTGTCTCGTTGGTATAAAACAGCATCGCCTTTTCCTTGTTGATGCCGTAGGGATACTTGTCATCATCCGCGCCTTCGACACCGGCCCAACGCAGATACTGCGTCACGCCGCCTGTGTCACGCCACCAGTTTGTCAGGCAGAGTTGTACGCGCAGGCCGTCGCGTGCGGCTTCGGCAATAACACGATCGAGAAAAACAAACTGCTCTTCATTCCATTCGCCGGGCTTGAGACGAAAGTAGTGGGTACGTGGCCAGTCGTTAAAGTCGCCGATCGGTTTGACGTCATTCGGTCCGCCCTCACCCGTCGCCCACACGCGCACGACTTTGATCCCCAGGCGCGCGGCTTGCTGTAAGGTCTCAGGCATACGCGCCCGATCTTCATCGCGATACATCACGGCCACATTCGCGCCCACGAAGCGAAACGGCTTACCGTCGACGACGAATCTGCCTTTGTAAGGTTTGACAAACGAGGGGCGACCACGGCCACCGCTCCAGTTTGAGATGGCAAACAAAACCGCCGCGCCCGCAATCAACGCGGACACGGCGAGCAGCAGTTGTTTCCTGGACATGAAGAGTGGCACAGACTTTAGTCTGTGCTGTTGTGCGCGGATCACAGACTAAAGTCTGTGCCACTTGTCAGCGCGGGTTGGTCAATCGCACGAACCCCATAATGGCGCAAATAGCGCCCAGGACAACGAAGACATTAAAGAAAGAAAGAATCGCAAACACGGTTCTTAAATCCTTGATGATCAGGCCAAACGCCAATAGCAGGAATTGCAGATGAAACAGCAACAGGCATACTGCCGCGAAAGAAAACCAGCGCGTCGATGCTCCGAAGGCTCTGGCTCGCGCGAATCCCAGCACGGCGGCCACCAGCCAAAGAATTGCGCCAAAGACCAACAACCCTAGAATAACCGGAACGAAATAAGACGGCTCGTTGAAGGTGGTCTCAGTCTGATCGGCGGTCTGAAACAGAAAAAGCAAAGCCAAGGTCATCGGCTACTCCCGTTTTCGTATCGACCGCTCTCATTAGAGAAAGGCCGATACAATTTGAGCTCGGAAATCAGAAAACAAAAACCGCCGTTTGCGCGGGCGATTGCCGCAGACGCAAACGGCGTCGCTTTTGTGTGCCTTCATCGCCGCGTCGTGAACCGTGAAGCTCATACCAGCGACGAGTACGGTTAGTTGCTACAAGTCTCATCCCGATTCGCGCAGTGATACTTGCAGTTCTTCTACTGGGTAATGTGAATTTCTTCTTCCTTGTTCACGTGGCGCAGGAACAACAACAAGGCGCAGGCGCAAAAGACCACAGCCAGTACCAACGCAATCCAGCCGTTCATGTGCCCCCCGCTTGGGCTGGTGTCGGTGACGAATTTGTAAAACTCAAAAATCGCACCACCCAGAGCGGCCAAACCTACAATGGACAGCAGAAAGTCAGCCATAATTAACCTCCGGCGTTCGCTAAGCTTTTCGAATGAAGGTTACAGATAAAGCCCCGGGCCGATCCCGCTTTATGAATGAACTATTTTAGACGGCTGCATGTTAATCCGCCGCCGCGGATAAGGCAAGCCCCTGGTCCGGAAAATCAGCGCCAACCCGCTCACTCCGGCGGACTCCTGGGGATTAGGGTCTGAAAGTTGGGCTGCGTGTTGAACATTAAGAAGGCTCGATCGTGAGTGCGCCCGCAAGATAAACAAACTCGCCATTGGTGGACTGCAAACGAATGCTGTACTCGCCCGGCGGCGCGTAAGGGTCGACCGTTATTTCGAAACTAATGACCCGGTAAGGCGTGTCGAACTGTTCGTCGGCGACGGTGGAATCGTTCACAGTTATGAAAGGCGAGCTAACCGAGATCCCGCTCGCCGGAATCTGGTCCAGGCCCTCTCCTGCCACATAAATCGTGAAGGTGCCTCCGGGTGCGAGAGGCAAGACGCTGGTCGACAGCTCGCCATTCATTCCAATCAATCGCGGCCTGATAGTCGGAGCCAAAGTCGTGGAGACGAAGAAGCCCATCGATGTTGCCATCTCAGATTTGACTGCAATGGATCGAGACGGTGACGCACCGGCCCGGACGAAACTGCGAAACGGTGGCAGGGTTTCCAGCAGGCCTGAATACGATCCTCCGGCGGCGGCAATGTCCGCCGCGGCCACGGGCCCGTCCAGGCTTTGGCCGATCAGACGATACCTGCCGGGCGCGAGCGCATCGATGCGGTACTCACCCGAAGCCAACGTCACGCTGCCCGCGATTAATCGTCCAGTCAAAGCATCTTCAGCAAAAACATGTGCGCCAAAAATCGGTCTCGACGAGCCTTCGACCGCAGTCGCGATTAACTTACCGGAAATCGAGCCGGTGCCGGCGTGCGATCCATACAAGACCCGGGCGCCCGCCGCGTCGTCTTCCGACAGGGTTCGTTGAGTAAAGGCGGGCAGTCCATAGAGACCGTTTTGCGCCTGGCGTGGCTGCATAGTCGCGCCGATGACGGCAGAATGTTCGAGCCCGAGAAGATGTCCTATCTCATGCACAAAGGTCGATTCGAGATCATAAGTGCCGGGCGTACCATCGCTCGAGAAAAGTTCGTTCGGATTAAGAGCTATGTCGGCTTCGATGATGGCGCCGCCGGAATCTGAGAAGACCCGCGTACGGCCAGGGTTTTGGGACGGGCCAAACAGAGCGGTGTTGTCGGCAGATACGGTGATTAGATTGATCCGATCACCGGCATTCGACGGACTGACCATCTGCGCGGTCGATCTGGTCTCGAGGAATTGAA
>JAWWPL010000355.1:0-6936 GCA_033850605.1 Blastocatellia bacterium
ACGAACTCACACGAAATCACTCAAAACTCAAAGCCTTTCTTTCCTGCCGTTTCGTGTTAACAAACGTTGAGAATTTTGTTTTTCTGCGATCACGTGATTTAGTGGATCGCTTTGCCGCCGCTTCGCCTGTAGTCCCGGCGAACGTATCGAAAGGCTCTCTTTTAAGCAGCTATTACGCGACGGTAATGTCGTTCGACAGGTAGACGTCCTGAATCGCGTTTAGCAGATTCACGCCTTCGTTCATTGGCCGTTGGAACGCCTTACGTCCGGAGATTAAGCCCATGCCACCGCCGCGCTTGTTAATTACAGCGGTGCGCACGGCTTCGGCCATGTCGCTGTCGCCTTTCGATTCGCCACCTGAATTGATCAGACCGATGCGTCCCATGTAGCAATTGGCGACTTGATAACGGACCAGATCAATCGGGTTGTCGGTGGTGAGCTTCTCGTAAACCAGTTTGCTGGTCTTGCCGTAAGACTTGCCCAACTCCTTTTCCACCGCCGGGTAACCGCCGTTTCGTTCCGGCAGCTTTTGCTTAATGATATCGGCCTGAATGGTGACGCCGAGATGATTAGCCTGGCCAGTTAAATCAGCTGCCGCGTGCATGTCGCCTTCCGGAGTTTTGAATTTCGAGTTACGCAGATAGCACCAGAGGATACAGGCCATGCCAAGTTCGTGGGCCTGGGCAAAGGCTTCGGCAACCTCGGTAATCTGCCGGGTAGACTCATCAGAGCCAAAATATATTGTGGCGCCGACCGCAACCGCACCCATATTATGCGCTTCCTTCACCGTACCAAACATCACCTGATCGAACTTGTTCGGCAGCGTCAATAACTCGTTATGGTTGATCTTCACAATGAAGGGAATCTTATGGGCATATTTGCGCGCCACACTACCCAGCACGCCGAACGTCGAAGCCACGCCGTTGCAACCGCCTTCAATGGCCAGCTTCACAATATTGCCCGGATCAAAATACTGCGGATTGGGAGCGAATGAAGCGCCGGCCGAATGCTCGATACCCTGGTCGACCGGCAGGATTGAAACGTATCCCGTGCCTGCCAGGCGCCCGTGATCAAGCAGCGACTGGAGAGAACGCAGTACCGCCGTCGAACGGTCCGAATACGACGTGACTCGATCGATAAAGTCCGGCCCGGGCAGTTGGAGTTGGTCTTTGGGAATTGTCCGGGCCTTATGATCCAGCAGTTCACGGGTCGCAGGTCCCAGGAGCTCTTCCAGGCGATCGATTATTGCAGGGGACCGGGTCATCTCTGTTGCCATGTTCTTCCTCCACCAATCACGCGCGAGCGTCTGCTGAATCTGACGATCGAACTAAACAAATAAAAGTTTGAGCGAACGTGGATTATAACATATCGATTCGCGAGGCCCTGAGAACGAGCTTCGGGAGGGAGTGTCCTGCTTTGATTAGCGGTGTTCAGGAGTTCCGGCCGCAGCCGGGCTTTTTTCGAAGCGAGAAAGGTTCAACTAAAGTCGGTATCTAAACGCCTTGAACCAATACTCCAACCTCAAGAAGACGGCGGTGTGCGGGTCCGCTCTTTGAGGTGCCATGGCGGCTAAGTGTTGGTGGCTGTGCCAAGGGGCGAACCAACAAGACTCTTCCCGGAAATCGATTTGCCAGCTTTGGATGGCTGAGTTACAATCCGGATTCGCCCCGCGGTGACGCTGCGCTCAAGCCGCATCACCGAGACATTAACCTCTTCGGTTTCGCAGCCCGACCCTAAGAAACCAGTTTTCGAAAGGTCTTCACTTTTATGAAAATCTTCCCCCGGTGTTTTCGAACCCTCGTCGTCGTGGTGTGCTTCGTAATCTGCGCGTTCCTGCCGGCACTTGCCAGTGGCGACGAATGGCGCCAGATCAATCCAGCGGAACTCTCGTCTCAGACGTCAACAGTTGAGAAGGACGCCGATGCCGAGGCGCTTTTCTGGGAAGTGCGCGTCGACGATAGTCAGCCGGAAGAGTTGGTACTGAAGAACTATATTCGGATCAAAGTCTTCACTGATCGAGGCAAAGAATCCCAGAGCAAGGTTGACCTTACCTATCTCGGCTCCAGCAAGATCAAGGATGTCGCGGCGCGGGTAATCAAGGTTGACGGCAGTATCGTCGAACTAAAGAAAGAAGACATCTTTGACCGCACAATCGTCAAAGCGAGCGGCGTCAAATACAAAGCGAAGTCGTTTGCCTTGCCGAGCGTGGAGCCCGGCGTGATCATCGAATACCGTTGGCAAGAGGTCTATCCCAACGGCAGCGCTAACCGTCTGCGTCTGGCGTTCCAGCGCGAGATTCCGGTGCAGCAAGTGACTTACTACCTCAGACCCTTTACGGGCATGCGCTACAACAGCTTTCACATGGAAGACGCGAAGTTCGTCAAGGACAAAGACAGTTTCTTCAAGCTCACCAAGACTAATATGCCGGCTTATCGGGAGGAACCCAGGATGCCTCCGGAGGACGAAGTACGCGCGTGGGTTTTTCTCTACTATTCAGAGGACACCAAACTCGACGCGGAAAAGTACTGGAAGGATTTTGGCCGCAGGTACTTCGAACTTACCAAAGATGAAATGAAAGTTAATGACGACGTGAAGAACGCTGTCGCGGGAATCATTGGTACAGCGACCACGCCGGAACAGAAACTCGAACTCATCTACGATTTCTGCCGAACTAAGATCAAGAACATCAATGATGATGCTTCCACGCTTTCTGACGACGAAAAGAAAAAGGCCAGAGGGAACAAGTCACCGGCCGACACCCTCAAGCGCGGTATGGGAACGGGCAGCAATATAGATATGCTCTTCGCCGCGCTGGCTCGGGCGGCGGGATTTGATGCGCGTCCGGCGGTGTCTGGAAACCGTGACGATTTCTTCTTCAGCGCGAAAATCGCCAACGGCTATTTACTGGAGTCATCTTTCGTTGCAGTGTTGGTCGGAGAAGGTTGGCAGTTTTTCAGTCCTTCGGAGATGTACACATCCTTTGGCATGCTGGGTTGGCCGGAAGAAGGACAGGACGCATTGATTACTGATTCGAAAGAGCCGCTGTGGGTAAAGACCCCCATGTCACCTGCCGAGAAATCACTCGAAAAGCGAACCGGCAAGCTGCGCCTGCTCGAAGACGGCACGCTCGAGGGGGATGTGAGGATTGAGTATAGCGGTCACCTGGCGTTCGATAAGAAGGAATATAACGACGATGACTCTCCGGCGCAGCGCGAAGAAACCTTGCGCAGCGCCGTCAAGGCGCGCATGAGCACGGCGGAACTTTCTGACATCAAGATCGAAAACGTAACTGATCCGGTGAAACCTTTTGTATACAGTTATCACCTTCGTGTTCCTGGTTACGCGCAGCGCACCGGCAAACGGCTCTTTGTCCAACCTGGAGTCCTGGCGCGCGGAACCGGACCTCTGTTCTCAGCGACCGCACGCAAGAACGAGGTGTATTTTCATTACCCATGGTCCGAACAGGACCATCTGACAATCGAACTGCCGGAAGGTTTCGCACTCGATAGTCCGGATGTCCCGGCGCCAATTACGCCCGAAATGACACAGCGAGTCTGCGAGCAAAAGATCAAGATGGCCGTAACAACGGATGGCCGTACCATGATTTACGACCGAAAATTCTTTTTTGGCGGCGGTGGCAGCATACTTTTTCCGGTGCAAACTTACCCCGCGCTGAAGAGTCTCTTCGATATGATCGCCACGGCTAATAATCACACCATTACGCTGAAACAAGTCGCCGTCGCTGGTAACTAGTCCTCACTGCACCAAGAAGGAGTTCCAAAAAGATGCGCCTAAGATTCCTCGGATTAGGACTGCTGATTTTCTGCGCTGCTGCCGGCGTCCGGGCTGCCAGCGAAGAAGCGCCCGCCTGGTTGCAGGAAGCGGCCAAGGTGTCCTTGCCCGCTTACGAAAAAGACCTCCCCGCCGTAGTCCTGAAGAAAGAGCAGCACGTGACGGTGAATGAGGACGGGCGCGTCACCACTACGACCTTGTTTGCTGTGCGCATTCTGATTCGTGAAGGCCGGGAATATGCCGAGGCCAGGGAGTTTTACGAAAGCGATGCCGGAAAAGTGCGCGAGCTGCACGCCTGGCTGATCAAGTCTTCCGGCCAGGTCAAGAAGTATGGCAAGGACGGCATCATCGACTCAGTCGAGGACCCGAACGACGTCTACAACGAATCCCGATTCAAGTTGATCGACGCATCGAAGGATGCCGACGCCGGCGCCGTCTTCGGCTATCAAGCGATCACCGAAGAGAGATCGATCTTTTCCCAGGATATCTGGGCTTTTCAGAATCGTTTGCCGGCAATCGCATCGCGATACGTTCTTACCTTGCCCTCAGGCTGGAGCGCGCGGACGGTAACTTTCAATCACCCGAAGATTGAACCGACGATAAGCGGTTCTACCTACACCTGGGAGTTGCTGAATCTGCCGCCGATCGTTCCGGAGCCCAGCAGCCCTCGGGTTTCCAGCCTGGCGCCGCGAATTGCTATCAGCTATTTTCCGCCGGGCGATACCCGGTCACTTAACTTCAAGACCTTTTCCAACTGGGCCGAAGTTTCTTACTGGCTGACTCAGCTACACGATCCGCAGGCGGTTCCCAACGACGCCCTTTCAGAAAAAGTAAGACAGCTAACGGCAAATGCAAAAACCGAACTGGACAAGATCCGCGCGATTGCCACGTTCGTCCAGAACATCCGCTACATCTCGATCGATATCGGCGTCAGCCGCGGCGGGGGCATGCGGCCTCATCCGGCCATGGAAGTCTTTGCCAAGTCATACGGTGACTGTAAAGACAAGGCGAACTTAATGCGGGCTATGGTTAAGGTGCTTGGCATTACTGCCTATCCGGTCGTGATCTATTCGGGAGATGCAGACTATGTGCGCGAAGAGTGGGCATCGCCAAATCAGTTCAATCACTGCATTGTCGCCATCAAAGTTAGCGATGAAACGCAGGTCGCAACTGTTATCACCCATCCCAAACTAGGACGTCTATTAATCTTCGATGCCACTGACGATGATACGCCCGTGGGCGATCTGCCCGATCAGGAACAAGGCAGCCTGGCGCTGATTGTGGCGGGTGACTCCGGGTCCCTGGTGCGCATGCCGGTCACGCCGGCAGAGACCAACCTTCTCGATCGGAAGATCCAGGCCAACCTGGCCGCGGACGGATCACTAACTGCCATGATTCAGGAAAAGACGGCGGGCAGCTGGGCGGTTGGTTATCGCAGCGAATTTCGACACCTCTCGCGTCCGGACTATCAGAAGGCAATTGAAGGTTGGATCACTTCCGGCGCATCGGCGGCCAAGGTCAGCAAAGTAGATCCGCGCGATGACAGCAGCGCAGGCCGTTTCGATCTCGATATTGATTTTACCGCACCCGCTTATGCACAACTGATGCAGAATCGTCTGCTGGTATTCAAAGCTGCGATAGTGTCGCGGCGCGAATCACTGTTCCTGACCGAAGCCAAGCGTAAACATCCCGTCGTGCTCAAATCAAACGCGTACTCGGAAAGCGTGAGCGTCAAACTTCCGGAAGGTTTTGTGGTCGATGAAATGCCCGACCCGGTCAAGCTCGATACCTCTTTCGGAACCTATGCAACCACTTATGAGGCTAAGGATGGGCAAGTGCTGTTCACCCGCAAGCTGGTACAGCGCGCAGGTACGATTCCCGTCGAGCAATACAATTCCGTGCGCAGTTTTTTCGAGAAGATTCGGGCGGCGGAACAATCCCCGGTGGTTCTGGCGAGAAAGTAAGCGAGCGCTTACTCGGCCCCGGCGACCATTACCTCGGCTTGCAATTTGTCTTTGAGAGACGAGCGCCAGGCACTTTCTATTTCGGCCACATCCAGTTGAATCACTTCCTCGCCGTCGCTTTCGATCCTCAGGCGATCCGCGCCGACATTTCCCAGGAGCGTCATCGGGCAACCGGCTGCGGCGACGATCTCTTCGATGTCTCCCAACGCCGATTCATCGAAACTAATGATGATGCGCGAAGGCGTTTCGCTGAACAACCTCATGACCACGTCGTAGTCTCCGGTGATGTCGATGTCGGCGCCGCACACTTCACGATTCAGCGATGAGAAACAACATTCCGCCAGCGCGATCGCCAGCCCACCATCAGCGCAATCATGTGCCGAACGCAACAGACCGGCTTCCGCCGCGCGTAAACAAGCCTTTTGCACGGCCAACTCGGCCTCGAGATCAAGCACGGGCACGATGCCTTCGCTGATAATCTGAGCCGAACTCCGGCCTTCGATCACGGCGGCATATTCGCTTATCGAAAGATCGTCATGGGTGACGCCGAGCAAAGCAATAAAGTCACCCGCATTCTTGAAACCAGTCTGGAGGACCCGCTTCACATCTTCGATCAGACCGAGCATGCCGATGACCGGCGTAGGCAAGATGCCGCGCCCTTCCGTCTCGTTATAAAACGAAACGTTGCCCGACACGACCGGGGTGTTAAAAGCGAGGCATGCCTCAGCTATCCCGTCGATGACTTCTGAGAAGGCCCACATCACTTCGGGCCGTTCGGGGGAAGCAAAATTCAAGCAGTTGGTGATCGCGATCGGTTGGGCCCCGACGCAGACGACGTTGCGCGCGGCTTCGGCGACCATCAGCCTGGCGCCCGCGCGCGGATTGGCGGCGCAATAGCGGCCATTACCATCCAGCGAGATGGCCAACGCTTTACGGGTCTCTTTGATTCGCAGGACTGCGGCGTCAGCGCCCGGCAGCACCGCCGTGTTCGTGCGCACCATGTGATCGTATTGACGATAGACCCATTCTTTCGACGCGAGGTTCGGAGAAGAGAGAAGATGCAATAGCGCTTCGTTGTAGTTTAGAGGAGGGAGGAGCGCGGACATCCTGTCCGCACTGAGCGCGTCAGCGCGAACATCGTCTGACGGTTCAACTTCGGTTGAGGTGTGAGCGCGAGCCG
>JAWWPL010000367.1:0-7436 GCA_033850605.1 Blastocatellia bacterium
GGTCAATGCGAGCCATCGCAATTTCAATCTCGGGCGCCTTCCCGTCGACAGCGCTTCGAACTCCACGCAACCACTCCATCGCTGGTACTGACTTTGAGCTCTTAAGCAGGTTCCCGACCACCGCTGCGATTTCAATGATTTCGTTAATCTCGGCCGGACGATCTCGACCAGTCGACTTGCCAGTGGCCAATAGTAACTTTCCGCGATTGAGTAACGGCTCCGCGGCGCGCGTATCTTTCAAACTCCCCAAGGATCGGATGGCACTCACGCGAACGCGCAGATCATCATCATTCAAGGCGCGGGCGAGCAAAGCGTCGAAAGCGCCTTTGTCTTCGGCGGCTCCGATCACGCGGGCGGCGTTGGCCCGGACGATCGGGTCGCCGTGGTTCAGTAACTGCCGCACGTGATCGTTTGCGTCCTTCAAACGCAGGCGCGCCATGGTATTCAATGCGTCGGCGACGATCCGTGGATCGGAGTAACCAAGGAACTTCACGATGATTGGACCGGCATCGTTGGGCCGAACGCGTAACGCCGCAGTCAAACCAAGCAGAATCGTCTGACGATCCGGCATCGAGCGCCGGCCCGCTTCAAACTTCAGAGCGTCGAGAATCGCCAGTCTAATTTTAGCCAGGGTCTTGTCTTCAGGCTTCGGTGGAGTTGCCGGACCGGCGGACGCGGCCGTATTGCTCAATAAAACGGCTCCAATCTTTCCCAGTGCCTCAACCGCGCGAGCCCGCACCGCGCTCGGTTGACGAGTGTCGTCCAGCGCCGCGACCAGCGCGTCCACGCCCCCCGGTGACTCGATTTCGCCAATTGCGAAGGCACTCATCTGGCGCACATCGCCGTCTTTGTCTGTTTGAAGCGATTCAGACAGCGCGGGCAGGGCGCGTTCATCGCCAATGCGTCCCAGCGCGAGCGCCGCGCGTTTGCGCAATCGGGCATCTTTGTCCTTTAGCAGTGACGCCAGATCGTCATTCCAGCGCCGCTCATCTTCGGCGCGGATAATGCGCAAAATGATTTGACTGGATTCTGGCCTGAAAGTGGTGGCGCGAGATTTTCTCTGCCCAGCAGCAGTCGTCATTGAGGCAACCACCAGCAACCCGGCGCCGAGCGTCTTTTGCAAGTTAGCAATTTGCATGATTTGGTTCGAGGGTTTCGGAATTGTACCGCGTAGACAGTGAATTGTCGCGGACGACGCGGCCTCGGGTAGTGGGGTAAAAGTGTGTTTGCTAACTGCGGGGCACTAGCCCGACCGTCAGGGAGGGCTGATTAATGCCGCGTCGGAGCCCTCCCTAACGGTCGGGCGAATGCCCCGTATCGCGACTTGCTGAGTACCAACATACAATTGATACCCACTACGGTCCTCGCAAACAAAAAGGGCGGACAAGGCATGTCCGCCCTCTCGACTTAACGCAAAATCGCGTCAGTTGATTGATTAGTCGATTAGCTGGCCAGGGCGCTTACGTTGGCTGACTTGCCATTCGATACGTCCTCGGCCTTTTTCGATCCGTCGACTTTAATTGCGTCCAACCTGGAGGCGTCAAGCACATTGTCTTTGCGCTCGACCTTTGGGGAGGCAGCAGCAGCCTTTAGCTGTACCATCTTGCAGCTGCCTTCGAACACTGCACCCTGTTCGATGACCAGGGAAGGCGTTTGAATATTGCCACTTACCTTTGCGGCCCGGCCCAACTCTATGCGCTGACCCGCGATGATATCCCCATTCACCACGCCATGAATCTGGGCGACGGAAACATCAATGTTCGCGTCGACCTGCCCGCCCGAACCCACGATTAAGGTCCCGGTTCCTGAAGTAATCCGTCCTGAAAAGCGTCCATCAACCCGAAGCATCGACTTAAATGAAGCTTCTCCCGTAATGACTGTGCCGCTGCCAACGAAACCGCTGAGAGATCCGTCTTTAATCTCTCGGGCGATCGTCTCGCTCTCCGTCAAAGCCTTGGGGGTTGCGGCGTTTTCAGTCACCGGTCGGGCCGGCGTTTCGTTGCTTTGATAGGGTGAATAACTGCGTGTTGAGTAACTATCCGCGTCGGTGTGCGTCTGGGTCTGCGTCTGGGTCTGGCTCTTATCTTCGTTAGGGTTCTTTCCCATTCTGAGCATAACTAAAACCTCCGTAATGAATCGTCGAGAGCGTCGTCAGGGGAATCGGGCGGAGACGAACAACACGCGATCCGTTGGCTAACTGGCTATCCTGGAAACTGGCCGCGCTGGCCAGCGCTAAGTGGAGAACCGCTTTTGGGAGCGGGGCGATAATAATAAACAAAGGACCGCTACGTGTCCAGCACAAGTTTCGGATCGTCTGGACCAATGTTTGTCAGTTCACTTTAGACGGGTTTATTCGTGCGGTTTCTTGTGATTTCGTGGATTCGAAATATCTGGGCGTGAAGGACGATCCGCGAATCACACGAATATCTACCGAAACATCCGACGTCATCCTTTCTGGTCTTCTCTGATTCCTGAACGAGCAAATCTTAGCCTCTAAGTCCGGACATCAAGATGTTCGGTCGTTTCATGGAAGGCCCTAGAAACCCGACGTAACTCTTATCTCTCACTCGTCTCCATTGTTTCCAGCAGAGTTTCCAGGACTAATGTCTCGCGGAAGATTTCCAGCAACGGAAAATAAGCAGCCTCTCGGTCAAGGGCCGCGCGCGGCAGCAAGCCGACAACCTCGGCGCTCGCGATTTCCACTCCCACAAGGCTGGCTTCACGCTGCACGGCGGCAAAGGCGGTGGTGATGCTCGTCTGCTGATAATCGACCAGATTCATAGAGACCTGAACCAGGCCACGAGACTGCAAGTCAAAGCCCAACGCTTTTACGAACGGCAGGCCTCCATCGCGCTCACGCACGGCGCGTGCGATGCGTCGTGCGATTGATAAATCACGAGAACGAAGATTGATATTGAAAGCAATCAGGAAGGGCCGGGCTCCGACGGCGATTGCCCCGGCGCTCTGATGCAGCCTTGGTTCGCCCACGTCCGGCGCGCGGAGGGAGTTCCTGTCGATCTCTTCACGCAGTTGTTCGACTCCAAGGTTTCTCACCTTCTCCAGCCTGACGCGTTCAGGACGCAGCGCCGCGCGTTCGTAAAAATAAACCGGGATTGAAAGTTCCTGCCAGATGCGCCGGCCGGCGTCGTGAGCCAGCGCGACAACTTCATCCATCGTAATGCCGCTCACGGGAATAAACGGCAGCACATCGGTGGCGCCGATCCGTGGGTGCTGTCCCGCGTGCTGACGTAGATCTATTAGCTCGGCCGCGGTGCCCACGGCACGCAAAGCAGCCTCAACTATGTGTTCGGGTCGAGCGACGAAAGTGATCACGGAACGATTGTGATCGCCATCCAGATGACGATTCAGCACCGTGGCGCCTTTGACCGATTCAATCGCCCGCGCAATGCGTTCGACTGTTTGGCCCTTGCGGCCTTCGCTGAAGTTTGGTACACACTCAACGAGCATTGCCGATTTTTGATTGCCGATTGCCGATTGGTCAATTCGATCCATTGGGAGAATTATTCTAACAGGATCAAATTACCAGAGAAGCCAAATCGGCAATCGCAAATCGGCAATCGCAAACCAGAAGATGCCCATCGATCGTTTCATCAAAGAGCGCAAGACCGTTTGGCAAAGACTCGAGGAACTGCTGGCTCGCCTCGATCGGATGACGCTGAAGAAACTCCATCGCGAGGAGGTGCGGGAACTCGGCCGCATTTACCGGCGGACTGCTTCCGACCTGGCCATTGCGCGCGCGGAATCGCGTGACCCTCGTCTGGTTAACTATCTTAACAGCCTGGTAATTCGCGCTCATGGCCGTATTTACAGGGCCGACGCGCAGGGGGGCCGGCGCCTCCGGGACTTCGTCGCGCGGGATTTTCCACAGTCTTTTCGACGAACCTGGCGCTATACCGCCACGGCTTTTGGTGTCTTTCTCTTGTTCGGCGCGATCGCTTTCTTTGGCACGCGCCACGATCCTGATTTCTCGGAATTCGCCGGCGTGGATCCGCTTTGGCGAGCTGAGAACATCGAGACCCACCGGCATTGGTGGGAATCGGCGAACCAAGCGAACCAGATCGCTTCCAGTGCAATCTTCACCAATAACATTCGCGTCACCTTCTATGCGTTCGCGCTGGGAGCAATGCTGGGCGTCGGCACCTTGTATGTGATGGCGTTCAACGGGGCGAACTTTGGCGCCATCATCGCTCTCGTTTATCGAGCTGGTTTCGGAAACGATCTCCTGCTTGGCTTTGTGGTGAGCCATGGCGTAATCGAGCTGTCCTGCATCTTTATCGCCGGCGGTGCGGGATTATTGATTGGCACTGCGCTTTTGATGCCCGGTAATCTTTCGCGCGGCGACGCGCTCAAATCGCGCGGGATGGAAGCGGTGCGTTTGATTGTCGGCTGCATACCTCTCCTGGTCCTGGCGGGAACTATCGAAGGCTTTATCTCCCCTCAACCAATTAGCCCGGTGATCAAGATCGGAATTGGCGTCCTCACCGGAATCGCTTTATATTCGTATTTGTTGTTGGCTGGGAGAGAGCAGGCCTCAGCGGAAGGTTCGAAAGAGTAACCGTTTAGAGGCGGGCTACCGCCCGCCTTTGCGGTCGTTGAGTAGGGACATGTTTGCCGTCTAAGCTGAGGATATTCTTAGTTTCATTGAGGGCCGGCGGTAGCCCGCCTCTAAACGGATTCTACAGCAGCCCGCGCTCTTTAACTCTCAAATACGTTTCCAGTAACTTCGGTGCTAACACTGCGGCCGTCACGTCCAGCGCCAATCCGCCTTGTGCCTCAACCAAACGCAGAGCCGCCTCGCGCAGGTGAATGATCTCTTCGGCGACGGATTGCCGGAACAGTTCACTTTCGTCCTGAGGCGACTCACGCACCACCGCTTTTAGATCTCGATCGGCGATCGTTACTACCAGCGGGAGGTGACGAGGCCGCAACAGTTTCAGCGAGGCCAGCAATTCTCGCGAACCTTCTTCATCGACCAAATCAGTAAGGATGACAACCAGAGAACGCCGCCGGCTATTCGCGGCAATAAACTCGAAAGCGCGAGAATAGCTGGGCTCGATCATTTCCGGCTCGACTGAATACAAAGCTTCCAGCGCAGCGTCCAAATGCTCGGCGCCGCGTTTGGGCGGTAAATAAGCCTGGATGCGCCGGCCGAAAACCAGCAACCCCGCGTTGTCCCCGGCGCGCGCGGCCGCGGACATCAGCGCCAGCGCTGCGTGCACCGCTGAATCCAATTTCGTTTCGTTTTCGATACGCGCGGTCATCAGACGGCCGGCATCCAGAGCTATCAGAATCGTCTGGTCGCGCTCCATCTGATATTGGCGCGTGACCAATTTCCCGCGCCGGGCGGTGGCAGTCCATGAAATGTGCCGTCTCTCATCGCCTCTCACGTAATCACGCAGCGATTCAAAATCACGTCCTTCGCCGCGCCATTGTGATTTGCGGCGCGCCGCAACGAACGAACGTGCACCCAACGCTCTCAACTCGGCTTCGCGAGCGCGGCGCATGTTGGGATAGACCTTCACGGTGATCGGAGTGCCGACGCGCGTCTGTGTCCACACCAGCCGCCAACGCGAAAGATATCGGACCGCAATCAAGCCGAATTCAAAGCGGCCACGCTTTGGCGGAGTTAGACCGTAAACCAGGGCCGCGGTAGTTTGTCCCTCTACTTCTACCTGCGCTTCACGAGTCCCGGATAATTTCATCTGCGGCGGGTATTCGTCCTTGATGATTAATGAAATGTCGCGCGGCAATTGGTTTGCGATCTCGACGCGCACTTCGGTTTCGGCGCCGACGGCAAAGCGGCCGCCAAAGTGTCGTTCGATGCGCACTTTCGGCGGCAGCTTGCTGTTCATCGCATCGAAGATCGCGAAAGCAATCAGACCAAGATCATAAGTGAGTGCTACCCAACGTAGCATCGGACGCCCCCATGAGAGCGAGAGCGGCACGAAGCCGACGGCGAGAAGGGCATAGAAGAGTCTGGTAAAGATGAAGCGCATCGGACGGTCAAATCTCGAGCGATGGCGCGGCTTTGCCGCCTGATGTCCGGAAAGGCTTTGCCTTTCCGGAGTCTGAGTAACTTGTTAATTCCATCGAGGCTATGCCTCGGTTTCAATGAGGCATAGCCTCTCGCCTCTTCCCGGCTTGACGGAAAGCCGGAGGCTTTCCGCACATCGGGCGGCCGAGCCGCATCTATCAGTGTACTAATTGATCAATGACTATCGAGGCACTTCCGCACTCTGCAGAATGTCCGTAATCACTGAATCCGGTGTCGCCCCGTCCAGTTCGGCCTCAGCGCGCAAGGTCAGGCGATGTCGCAGCACTGGCCGCGCAATGTCTCGCACATCGTCAGGAGTCGAGAAGTCTCGCCCACGAATTGCCGACAGTGCTTTCGCACACAGCAGCAACGCGACCGCGGCTCGTGGGCTGGCGCCGTAATGCGCCGCCGGATGATCGCGAGTGCGGCGCACCACATCAACGATGTAACGCTGCACGCCCGGTTCGACCCGCATCGCGCGAACTTCGGCTCGGCAACGCGGGATGGCGTCGGCGTCAGTCAGCGGCTGTATGTCGACCTGATCCAAACGCCGCGCATTGAAGCCGGCGTCCCAACGCGCGACGACCTGATGCTCCTCTTCAGCAGAAGGGTAGGGAAGCAAAATCTTGAGCAGAAAACGATCGAGTTGGGCTTCCGGTAACGGATAGGTGCCTTCATACTCAATTGGATTTTCGGTCGCCAGGACAGTGAACATTGGCGACAACGGATATAGTTCACCGTCGATCGTCACCTGCCGTTCTTCCATCGCTTCGAGGAGCGCGGCCTGCGTTTTTGGTGGCGTGCGATTGATCTCGTCACCCAGCAAAATGTCGGTGAACACCGGCCCGCGTCTCAGGCTGAAGCTTGATGACCCCATATTGAAAACGTTGGTGCCGGTAATATCCGAAGGCATCAAGTCCGGCGTGAACTGAATGCGTCCAAAGCCCGCGTTGACGATGCGCGCGAGCGTTTTCACGGTTAGCGTTTTCGCTGTCCCGGGAACGCCTTCGATCAGCGCGTGGCCCTCGGCCAGCAGAGCGACCAGAATTTGTTCGATGGGCTCGTCCTGGCCCACTATCACTTTGCGCAGTTCGTTTTGAATGTAGGCGATTGTGGCAGAAAGGTATTCAGGCATTTTTAGGTTTCCAATTGAAATTGTGAGATCTGAGATCTGAAATCTTAGATCTGAAATTGTTTCCTCGCTAACTAATGCTGTACTGGCCCCACTCCGGCTCGTTAGCGGCCAAGCCCCGACTAGAGCCGGAACTCCAAATATGCTCCCCAACTAAAGATCAAATTTCTCTGCAGCTTGTTTAGTATCACGCTCACGCGTTCTCAGCCCGAGCGCGGCTTCGATCTGTCGCAGCTGTCTTACCATTCG
>JAWWPL010000368.1:0-4356 GCA_033850605.1 Blastocatellia bacterium
TAGTTGTCAGTGGTTAGTGGTCAGTCGGAACGGACATTGCGGTATACGGCTGACTACGAACAACTGACAACTGACCGCCTTGAGATCCTATGAAGATACTTGTCCTCATGAAGCAGGTCGCCAACAAAGACGCGATCCTGCGAATCAACAAAGATTCAACCTGGATTGAAGAAGCCGATCTCTCGTTTGAAGTCAGCGAGTCGGACGGCTATGCCCTGGAAGAGGGCCTCAGAATCAAAGAGAAAGTCGGCGGCGAAGTCGTGGTCTGCTCGATGGGTCCAGCGCGCGCCAAGAGTGTTATCAAGGATGCCCTCGCTCGTGGAGCCGACCGTGCCATTCATGTCCTGGGCGACAATGTTACCCATCTTTCTCCCTTTGCCGCGGCCACGGTTTTGGCGGAAGCGATTCGTGAAGAGCAGGCTGATCTAATCATGACCGGGTTGCAGTCTGATGACTATGGCTTTGGGCAGACGGGCGTGATTCTGGCGGAGATTCTCGGCCTGCCGCACGCCACGATTGTAATCGAAATCGATGCGACCGGCGCAGAGTTACGCGTCAAACGCGAACTGGAGAGCGGCTGGTATCAGTGGTACACCATGCCGAAGCCGGCTTTGCTGACGATTCAGTCCGGCATCAGTCAGATTCGCTATGCGACTTTGAAAGGCATCATGGCGGCCAAGAAGAAAGAGATTAAAGAAGTGGTGCCCAACGCCGACGTGGTCAGCCGTCCGTCTCATCAGCGAATCGAAAAGATTTACCTGCCGCAGAAGTCTAAACAGACTCAGTTCCTCGGCGGTGGCGATGCCAAAGCGGGCGCGGTCGAACTGGCGCAGAAACTTCGCACTGAGGCGCGGGTCATCTGATTCGAATGAACTTTGGTTTATTGACGATGCTAAGCGTTGTTTAGAGTCGGGCTAATGCCCGACTAAGCGGGCAGTAGCCCGCTTCTAAACCTACGGACTATATAGAATCATGAGTAACGGAATTCTCGTTTTCATCGAACACAAGTCAGGGACGCTGAACAAGACTTCTCTGGAAGCGATCGCGGCCGGCCAAAAGCTCGCTGGCGAAACTGGCCAGAGCATTACGGCAGTCTTGCTGGGCTCTGGAATTCAACCGCTGGCCCAGGACATGTCGGGATACGATGTCGCCAAGGTGATCTATGCCGATCATGTCCAGCTTGCCAACTACACACCGGACGCCTATGCCTCGGCCATGGAGCATGTCGTGCGAGCCGTCGATCCGCAATACGTTGTCATGTCGCACACCTATCTCGTGCGTGATTTTGCTCCCAAGCTGGCCGCGCGCTTTGGTAAGGGACTGATCAGCGACTGCATTCGCATGAACATCGAGGGCAGCAAAGTCACGTTTACCCGCCGGATCTTCCTCGGCAAGCTTGACGCCGATGTCGTGTCTGACGCCGAGGCGCCGCTGTTCGTCACCTTTCAATCGGGCGCCTTCCGGCCTGATCAGGCAGTGAAGGGAAGCGGCGCTTCAATAGAGGACATGCAGGTCGACGTTAGCGAGCCGCGCATGAAACCGGAAGCACCATTCCAGGAAGTGAAGCAGGCAGTCGACCTTAGCAAGGCAGAGGTGATCGTCGCTGTCGGCCGCGGAATTAAGAACAAAGATAATATTGCCCTGGCTGAGAAGCTTGCGGAAGTTCTTGGCGGAGACCTGGCGGCGTCGCGTCCGATTTGCGACGCCGAATGGCTGCCCATCGATCGTCAGATCGGATCGTCCGGGCAAACGGTCGCGCCAAAACTGTATATCGCCCTCGGAATCTCCGGCGCGATTCAGCATTTGGTGGGCATGAAGAACTCGCAAACCATCGTCGCCATCAACAAGGATCCTGAGGCTCCCATCTTTGATATCGCAGATTACGGGATTGTGGGTGACCTGTTTGAGGCTCTGCCAGTACTGACTGAAGAGATCAGAAAACTGAAGAGTTAACAGTCCTTCCTTGCAAATCTCATTACATTAAATTATTCCCGTAACCTGTTAGGATGAGGTCACTGTGAACGATGATCCCACAAAGGAATTGCCGGGGGCGAGCCCTTTCGAACAACTCGTACTGGGCTCAACTTGGTGCGCTCCGCCACGAAGTTGCAGAAATCCGCACCCAGCAGGTTGGCATGGCGAAGAACATCGCAGCCTTGGATCAGCGTCTGTCGTCACTTGAAGAAAGAGTTGATAGCCGTCTTAAAGAGACTCGGCCGATCTGGGAGGCAGTGCAAGCTCAACTCAAAAAGCTGGACGAAAAGTTCACCCTCTTCATACGCGATCTCTACGACGTTCGGGGTGATATTTCACTTCACGAAAAGAGGCTGGGCAATCTTAACCGCCGCGTTCTATCTTAAACCGTTAGCAGTACTCCTCGTAGAACCTGGACGTTGGTTTTCGTCATCCTCAATCCACGCTTCCGAAAGCTCAGACACGACTTGGCCGTTAGCTGTGTAGCAAGTCTAAGAGTTTGCCCATTTTGAGGTGAACGATCCACGAAATGCACGAAGGGGAGGTTTTTTTGGTGAGGCTTCGTCTGATTTAGTGGATCGTTCCAAGAAAATACAAGGCAAACCAAGACTAGTTGTCTGTGCTTTTTGCCTTTTCACTTCAGAAGTCATAAGATCCTGCGCGTCCCCTTCAATTGAATTCGACAACCTTCCGGAGGAGCTTCTGACATGAGTCTGTTCTGCCGCCGTTTCCTTTTATCCGTCCTCTCTTTGACGCTGATCGCCTTTTCCATAATCGTGAACCGCCAGGGTCGCGCTGCCGCGCCTGAGAGCGTAGAGGGGTTCGCTGACAATCCGCAAAAGTCAGTGGTCGCTGGATTTGATTTCTCGAGTCTGGATCGCAGTGCGAACGCCTGTCAGGACTTCAACCGCTTCGCCAACGGAGGCTGGATGGACAAGAACCCGATCCCCGCGGCCTATTCGCGTTGGGGACGGTTCGAACTGCTCGACGAGCAGAACCAGAATGTTCTTCATGGAATTCTGGACGGGCTGATCGCAAAGAAAAAGTTCGCCAATAGGGACGAGCAGAAAATCGCCGATTTCTATGGTTCGTGCATGGACGAAAAGAACATAGAAGTCGAAGGCATTAAACCACTCGAGCCGGAACTTCAGCGGATCGCCCAAATCACTGACCTGGTGAGCCTGGAGGACGAAATTGCCCGCCTGCACGCGCACCGGATTCCGGCGGTGTTTGGCTTTGGCGCCAGTCAGGACTACAAAGACTCGACCCAGATTATCGCTCAGGTGGTGCAGGGTGGTTTGGGATTGCCTGATCGCGATTACTACACCAGCGATGAGGGCAAGTCGAAGGCCACGCGTGAGGAATATGCCAGGCACGTCGAGCGCACGTTTGAGTTGATGGGCGATTCACCGGAGCGGGCCGCGGCTGAAGCGAAGACAGTACTCAGCCTCGAGACCAAACTAGCAGAGAAGTCGTTAACCCGCGTGCAGCGTCGCAATCCCGAGGCAAATTATCATCCGATGATCAAGACCCAGCTGCTGGAAATGACTCCTGACTTTGACTGGAGCCGCTATTTTCGCGGAATTGGTTTACCTGAAATTGGCAAGGTCAACGTCGGCCAACCGGATTTCTTCAAGGCGGCTGACAAACTTCTCACCAACACGCCCGTCGACGAATGGAAGACCTATCTGCGTTGGCATCTGGTCAATGCCGCGTCGAGCACTCTCTCCTCAAAGTTCGTTCTCGAGAGCTTCAACTTCAACGGTAAGTACCTGCAGGGCACTACTGAGATGTTGCCGCGATGGAAGCGATGTGTAGCCAGCACTGACCGCGCTCTGGGCGAAGCGCTGGGAAAACTTTATGTGGCGAAGACGTTTACTCCGGCGGCGAAGAATCGCGCCCGGATGATGGTGGCAAACCTGATCGCGGCATTGCGTGACGATCTCGCTACGCTCAGTTGGATGAGTCAGGAAACGCGTCAGAAAGCTATAGGAAAACTGGAAGCATACGTGCGCAAGATTGGCTATCCGGACAAATGGCGAGACTACGAAGCACTGCAAATCACTCGTGGCGCTTACTACAACAACGCCGTGTCGGCCGGTGAGTTCGATTTCAAACGGAATCTCGTCAAGATCGGCAAACCGGTAGATCGAACTGAATGGGGCATGTCGCCGCCTACCGTCAACGCTTACTACAATCCGCAATTCAACGAGATCGTTTTTCCGGCCGGCATCTTACAGCCTCCCTTTTATGATCCGAAAGCTGACGATGCGTTTAACTATGGCGGAATCGGCGCCGTGATCGGCCACGAGATGACGCACGGCTTTGACGACCAGGGAGCTCGGTTCGACGCTAACGGTAACCTGGTGATGTGGTGGACGC
>JAWWPL010000006.1:0-3271 GCA_033850605.1 Blastocatellia bacterium
CAAAAGTAGTGTCCCGGGTTCGCGGCAGCCTGGAGATCGAGTTTGGCATGGTCGACCTTTTCCAAGCGCCAACAATTGCCGGCCTGGCAGCGTTGCTGTTCCCGCGCGGAGCGCAGCATGAACCAGAGGATGATCTGGCTGCCTTGTTGGGAGAATTGGCAAACCTGACCGACGAAGAAGCGCAGCTTCGATTCGATCGCGAAATGCGAGTCAGCGAAGCCGCCATAGCATAACAATCGAGAGCAAATCTGAGGATGGAAACTACGACGTCATACAGCGAAGCGATCGCACAGCAATTAGCCGGGCTCTCCCCGGCGAAGCGAGCGCTACTCGAGTTGCGGCTGATGCAGAAGCGCCCTGCTGGAACCGCAAAGCGCTTAATCTCACGCCGCGAGAATGGCGAGCCTGCGCCGCTCTCATACAATCAGCAAGGTCTTTGGGTCTTGAACCAGTTAATGCCGGGAACTTCGTTGTATCACACCCCGGTGGCGGTGCGTTTAACGGGCGCCCTAAACGTCAACGCACTGAGGAACGCGCTGAATTCGATCGTTGCTCGTCACGACGCTCTGCGGACCAGCTTCACAACTCTCGACGGCACACCTTCACAGGCAGTCGCACCCGTAGTAACGCTTGATCTTCCGCTAAGCGACTTGAGCAGCGAGCCGGACACGGAACGCGAAGCTGCGGCGCAACGACTACTTCAACACGAGGCTCGACGACCGTTCGATCTCTCGCAAGGACCGCTCATCAGATCTATCTTGGTGCGACTAAGCGAGCAGGAGCACATCCTGCTGGTGACGATGCATCACATTGTTACCGATGGCTGGTCCGTCGGCATCTTTCAGCGCGAATTGTCTGCGCTCTACCTGGCTGAGCAGAATGGACAACCTGCTACTCTCCCTGAACTGCCGATTCAGTATCCGGACTACTCGTCCTGGCAGCGTCGATGGTTTGCGGGCGAGCTGTATCAATCGCAACTCTCTTATTGGAAGAAGCAATTCGAACCGCTGCCGCCGGCTCTCGAGTTGCCGACTGACCATTCACGGCCGAGCGCCCAGGCGCATCGAGCTTTTCGCGGAGCCCACCACACCATTTCCCTGCCAAAGCAACTAACGACAGATCTGAAGACGCTGTCTCAGAAGCAGGGCGCGACGCTCTTCATGACGCTGCTCGCCGCTTACGAAATCCTCTTACATCGCTACTCTGGCGAAAACGACATCGTCGTCGGCACACCGATGGCCGGCCGCCAGATGCCTGAGACTGAGAACCTGATCGGCTTGTTCATCAATACGCTTCCGCTGCGGACGAACCTGGGCGGCGATCCTTCGTTTCGCGAGGTGCTGGGCCGCGTGAAAGAAGCAGCCTTGGGTGCTTACGCACATCAGGATCTGCCCTTTGAGCGCCTGGTCAAAGAACTTCAGCCAGAGCGGGCGCTGGCTCGCAACCCACTTTTTCAGGTGATGTTCGTGCTCCAGAGCGAGGAGATCCTGCCCATGGAGCTTCCGGGTCTGGTCACCGAACACTTTCGGGTGGGCAATACCATGGCGAATTTCGATCTGACCCTGGACGTCGTGGAAAAAGATGGACAGCTGGTTTGCCTGTTCGAATCGAACGCCGATCTTTTCGCATCGGATACGATCGCGCGACTGATGGGCCACTTTCAAACTTTGCTCGAAGGAGTCGTGGCTAATCCAGAGCAGAAGATCGCTAACCTGCCGCTGTTGACTGAAGCTGAGCGCCGTCAACTGCTGGTGGAATGGAACGACACAAAGACCGATTACCCGGATCAGAAATCCATTCAAGAGTTGTTTGCGGAGCAGGTTAGTAAGGCGCCGGATGCAGTGGCGCTAATCTGCGAAGACAGGCAGGTGATCTATCGAGAGCTCAATTCGCGGGCAAACCAATTGGCGCACTTCCTAATAAACCGAGGCGTGGGAGCGGATACTCGCGTGGGCGTGTGCGTGCAGCGCTCGCCTGAACTGATCACTGTGCTGCTGGGCATTTTGAAAGCAGGCGGCGCCTATGTACCGCTTGACCCGGACTATCCGCGGGCGCGTCTGCAGTTCATGTTGAAGGATGCGCAGGTACCTTTGCTGATAACTGAAAGTGGGTTGGCGCAAAAGCTGCCGGCAAACGCCGCGGAAATAGTTGTGCTTGAAGAGTTGGCGGAAAAAGTCGCACGCGAAAGCACCAGCGATCCCGAAACTAGAGCCTCTGCCGAGAATCTCGCTTACGTGATGTATACGTCGGGTTCGACGGGCAAGCCAAAAGGTGTAGCCGTGACGCACCGCAACGTTGTGCGGCTGGTCAAGAATACCAATTACGCGTCGTTCGCGGCTGACGAAGTTTTTTTGCAATCGGCGACGATTTCATTCGACGCATCAACCTTTGAGATCTGGGGCAGCCTCTTGAACGGTGCGCGGCTGGCGCTTATGCCGCCGGGTTGTGCTTCGCTGGGAGAGATGGGCAAGGCTATCCGGAAATTCAAGGTGACCACGCTCTGGCTGACGGCCGGCTTGTTTCATTTGATGGTTGATAATCACCTCGATGACTTGAGCGGCGTGCGGCAGTTGCTTGCCGGAGGCGACGTTCTTTCGGTGCCGCACGTGCAGAAAGTTCTCGCCGAGCTAAAAGGTTGCCGGTTGATCAATGGATACGGTCCAACTGAGAACACGACCTTCACTTGCTGCTATACGATCGGGGATCCTGCAAGCCTCAACCTCTCAGTGCCAATTGGGCGTCCAATCTCAAACACTACTGTTTACATTCTCGACCGCTCAATGAATCCGGTCGCGATCGGTGTGCCGGGAGAGCTCTACATCGGCGGCGATGGAGTTGCCCGAGGCTATCTCGAACGGCCCGAGTTGAATGCAGAGAGGTTCGTCCCTGATCTGTTTTCAAATGCGGCGGGCGCGCGTCTTTATCGCACCGGCGATCTGGTTCGTTACCGGCCCAACGGCGAAATTGAATTTATTGGGCGAATAGACAACCAGGTGAAGGTGCGCGGGTTTCGCATCGAACTGGGCGAGATCGAGTCGGCGTTGGCTGAGCACCCATCGGTGCGCGAGGCGGTAGTCGTCGCTCGCAAGGACAATGGTGACAAGCATCTGGCCGCGTATCTGGTGCCGCCGGCCGGCGTGACGCCGTCGATCGATGCGCTGCGCGAATTTTTGAAAGAGAAGCTGCCCGATCATATGGTGCCTTCGGTATTTGTCGTGCTCGAATCGTTGCCGCTGTCGCCCACAGGCAAAGTCGATCGCAACGCTTTGCC
>JAWWPL010000013.1:0-13507 GCA_033850605.1 Blastocatellia bacterium
GCGAACCGCTTGTTGCTCGAATGTGCCCGGCATCTTCCCGCAGGCTTCGTCACCGAACGTGTAGAGAGCGGCGGCGGCACCTTTTCGAGTGTCGGCAATAACAACGGGAAGAATCTTCTGCCCGCCGAGAAATTCATTCTGGATCGCACTCTGCATTCTACGGCTCTGTCGGAATTGACGGCGCTGACAAAAATCACAAAGGAAGAGGCTTATCGAGCGATTTACGCTCTGTCTTTATCGGGTTTGTTGGCGCGTAGCGATTGGCCTGTCGCTATCACCGTGGCCGTCGATACCCCCGTGTCGATCAAAGCACCGCGCAAGCCCAGCAGGCAGATAGTCGATCCACCAGCGGTTGAAACCGACGAAATGGCCGACCTGGAAGCATTATTTGCTCGGCTACAAACTGCAAAGCACCATTACGAAGTATTGGACGTGGCAGCCCTGGCTACAACTGATGAGATCAAGAACGCCTATCACGCATTGGCGCTGCGTTTTCACCCTGATCGCTTTCACCAGCGTGACCCCGAACTCCGCAATAAAGTAGAATCTGCCTTCGCACGCATCACTCGGGCCTACGAGATCTTAAGCGACCAATCCTTGCGCTCGGATTACGATGCGAAGCGTTCCCCGAGGGCAGCGGCGACGCCGCTAACCGGGGGCCAAAAATCTGAAACGCCGGGCAGGGACTCGAATGGTGAGAAGCAGCCTCCGCCGGCCACGAGCACTAACCGCGCCGAAGCCAGTTTCCAGCACGGCTTGGACGCCCTGAAACGAAATCGGCACGATGAGGCAATACGTTCTTTCGCGGAAGCCGCGATGCTATCGCCGCGCGAGGCCCGTTATCGCGCTCACTATGGCCAGGCGTTGATTCGACAACCAAACACGCGGCGCATTGCCGAGACGGAATTGCAGGCGGCACTTTCGCTCGAACCTGCGAACAGCTCTTATCGCGTGATGTTGGCTGAGCTTTATAAGCAGGTAGGGTTACACAAACGGGCCGAAGGCGAGTTAGAGCGCGCTTTGGCGGCTAACCCGAAAAACGAAGAAGCACGTTCGCTGCTCCTCAATCTGAGAGCGAGCAGAAACCGAAAATCCTGAACTCTCAAATCGACTTCATATCTTATGCCCATCGAAGCCATTGACAGCGACCAGCTAACCGCGATTGAGGTCTTCAGAAATCTAAGCGCCAGCGCGGATGAATTTGAAGGTTATGCGAACCCGCATGCGGGAAGAATCGCCGTCATTGCCGATCAAATTGGCAGATCGTTCAACCTGGGATCGCGCGATCGCTTCTCGCTCCGGATTGCGGCGCTGGCTCATGATCTGGGCGAACTGGTAATGAACCGCGACTATATTCGAAGCGCCGGAACGCTGAGCGACGATGAAAGGATCGATCTGGCTCGTCATCCGTTGCTCGGAGAGCGTGAAGCAGCCAGCGCCGGCGCTGATCGTGGCGCGCAACTACTGGTGCGCTGGCATCACGAATGGTGGAACGGCACCGGTTATCCTGATGGTTTGCGCTTTGAACAGATACCGCTGGGGGCACGTATCCTGCGCGTGGCGGACGCTTATGCTTCTTTGACCGACGCGCGCCCCTTTCGTGACGCTTTCACTGAAAGACAGGCGCGCGAGCACCTGCTCGAATGGACCGGGCTCGAATTCGATCCGCGCGTGGTGCGCACGTTGTTGGCACTGGAGCCTTTTAAGGAACTCAACGGTTATGCGCCTGAGGCCCCGGCCCCGTCGGATTTATCAGCCATTGCCGACGAGATGATGGTTCGAGTGCAGGCACTCGGTTCAGATCGTTAGAGATTGGAAGCAATCGTTCGAAGTGTTCGTTCGGAGTTCCGCCTTGAGGCGGCAACTGTGACCTGAGAATAATCCGCCTGAAGGCAGTACTCCAAACGAGTAAACCTTATGCAAACACAACACGGCTTGAATGGCGGCAATATTGGTTGGCTCGGTTTTGAACTGAGCGTACTTCGTCGTTTGAAGTTTCGCTCGGTTGCTTTGCCTTTGGCAGGGGAACCCAACCTGGGACTCTATTTGAAGCGTTGGAACGCTCGCATTGCCGCTAACGATCCCGCGCAGTGGGCCTGGACCAAGTCACAGGCATTCATCGAAAACAATTGCGAGACGCTGACTGAACCGGACCTCGAATCCCTTCTGGACGACGCTTATGTGCCCCGAAACTCTTTTCGCAATCCGACGTTGTTGACCTGGTTCAATGAAACAGACGCTTGGTGGTTCGACAATGTGCGCGCGAATGCTGACCGGATGACTTCACCTTACAAGCGCGCTTTGGCCCTGGCTCTCGGCATGGCCGTAGGCGATTACGTCTTCTCGTTCAACCTCGACACGCGCGATTTGCGGCAGCCGCTATCGCTGTCAAACGTGTTTCGTCGGGTCTGGCGCACGGCCCTTCCACCCTTTAATAATCTGCGCAAGAACACCAGCTCGAACCAGTCGGCGAGAAGTTTTCTCGCCGAAACTCAGGACACCGATCTGCTGTTCTTAAGACTTCCCCGCCCCACCCGCGCCACTGACAGTCGTAACGCGCGAGTCCTGACCTGGCGCGAAGAATGGTTGCGAATGGGCAAGAGTTTCTGGAGCGAGTTGGCCAAAGACCGCGCCGGAAGACTCGACGCGTACGTCGAGACTAAAGAACAATACCTGGGTTTGATCGAAGATCTGCTGCATACCGCTGCGCACTTACCGCTGTGGGCGATCGAAGCGGTCAGCGACGGCTTTGTTACGACCGACGAGTTAGTCGAATGCGTCGGTAACACCCGCAAAATCGACGCGATTCACACCAAAGACTTTTCAGAGTTGTTGGGAATTCAGGCGGTGATCATTACGGCGGCGGCGTGATTCACTGCCCGAGATCGCTGGCGGATTGAAGCTCCGTAGGAGCGTGATATTTATAGCAGCAAGCCTCGAATCGACTCTCCTGCAACAGCAAACAGACCCTCAGGCTATAAATATTTCGCACCTACGGTGCGAGGCTGGATCGAGATTGAGAGTCCTTTGGACCTTTGCGATGACCCGTTGGCGGCCTCGTATGGGAAATCACGCCCCGCGATTCTGCGCGCGGCTGGCACTGAAACAATAGCTACAGAGCACCGGCCGACCCGGCGCCGGCTTGAAAGGCACGCTGTCCGGCTTGCCGCACTGATCGCAAGTAATCTCAAACTTTTCGCGTTCCGCTCCGCCTGCTTGCCGACCTCCGCCTCCAAGGTTCGCGCGGCGGGCATCGCGGCAGGGCTTGCAACGTTTCGGATGGGTAAGTCCACGCTCGCGATAGTAGTCCTGCTCTCGTTCACTAAAGGGGAAAGAATTTCCGCATTCGGCGCAAGTAATTTCCAGATCTGGCATCGCTGTCTCCCGGGAAAGGTCTTGAGTGATTATTGTCTAAGCTTGCGCAGAGTTTACTCCAGGACCGGGCGGGCTGTACAGCAAATGTCTGACGGGTTGGGAGTGCGGTGGCAGGCGCAGCGCGACCCCGCTTTGGATTGCTGGGAGTGCCGCCTAAAGGCGGAACTCCGACCAAGGTGCCGTCGCCGCTTGGCTCTGCCGGCGCACTCCAAAGCTCACGATCTCTGCAGTTCGCGCACATGTGCCCGAACCGTCTCTCCGAGCGTATTCAGGTTGTATCCACCCTCCATGCAAGAGATGACGCGCCCGGCGCAGGCTTCGTCCGCCCATTGTTTGACCACCTGGGTCATCTGTACAAAATCTTCGTCGGTGAGGAGTAACTGTCCCAACGGATCGCCTTTATGCGCGTCAAAACCCGCCGAGAGGATCACGAGGTCCGGCTTGAAGTTGTCGGCGATTTCTTCGATAGCTGATTCAAAAGCACGGCGTTGATCCTTTGTCGGCGTCATCGCGCGCAACGGAACGTTCAGCGTATAGCCCCGCCCGCGCCCGTGGCCGGTTTCCGCGCGCGTGCCGGTACCGGGATACCACGGATATTGGTGCATCGAAAAATAGAACACCGATGCATCCTCATAAAAAATACCTTGTGTGCCGTTACCGTGATGCACATCCCAATCAAGGATCGCCACCTGCTCGATTTCTTTATAACGCTTCTGAGCATAACGCGCCGCGACTCCGACATTATTGAAGAGACAGAAACCCATCGCGCGATCGGGCGTGGCGTGATGTCCGGGCGGGCGCGCCGGCACAAAGGCGTTCCTGGCAGTTCCTTCCATTACCGCATCAATCGCCTGGCACGCCGCGCCCGCGGCACGCAGCGCGGCCTCGAGCGAAGCGCCCGAAACAAGGGTGTCATTATCAAGATAGCCTTTGCCCTCGCGGACTGCTTCTTCAACATGTTTGAAGTGTTGTGGGGTATGGCACGCTTGAATATCGCTGCGCCGCGCTTCACCGGCCTCGATCTCCACCACGTCGGACCACAGCGCGGAATCACCGCGCAACGAATCAATCACCACCCGATAACGCTCTGGTGTCTCAGGATGGTTGGGGCCGGTGTCGTGCTTCTCGAAAACGGGATGATGAACTATGGCTGTTGGCATCTGTTTTGTGGCCATCGTATCAGAAGCCCGACCGTAAGGGAGGGCACCGCGAAGGAGCCTCCTCTTACGGCCGGGCTTCTGATCCGGCAATGTTGGGCTTACTTAACTTCGAAGCCGATCTCAATTCCGCTTGTTCGGCGGAGCAGCGTTGAAGAGTTTCTGCGCCAGATCACGATCGAGTCGTTGCAGGATCACGTATTCCGCCTGTGCGCCCTGCTTATTCTTCTGCGCGATGTGAACCAGTCCCAGATAGTAGTGGGCGGTCGCATAATCGCCTTTGAGCCTAATAGCGGTGCGTAACGTTTCCACCGCCGCGGGCAGACGTCCCAACTTGTAATACGCAAATCCCAGCTCGCTGTGCGCGTCGTACGCTTCCGGTTTCAACTGTACCGCCGCTGCCAGGTGAGTCGCGGCGTCGGCATAGCGTCCCTGGTCGTTATAGGCCCAGCCCAGGTTATATCGAACCCGCACGTTGTTTGGCGAAATGCGGATCGATTGCTCATAGGCGACAATCGCTTCCGGGTATTGCTTTAGCTCGCTGTAGTAAACATCTCCCAATCCGGTGTAGGCCAGGCCATAATTCGGCTTCAATCGGATGGCTTCGCGAAAGTTGCTGACGGATTCACTGTAAAGACGTTGTGCCTGACCCGGCTGTGCCTCGCCCAGTTTTCGGTCAGCGAATCCCAATTCAAGGAAAGCTTCCGCGTAATCCGGCTTCAACGTAACGGCTCGCTTCGCTGCTGCGGCAGCTTCGGCATATCGATTCAGCTCGTTATAGCACCACGCCAGATTGTAAAAAGCAGTTGGGTTGTCGTCTTTGAATCGAACTCCCTGACGGTAAGCTTCCAGCGCCTGAGGGTATTGCTTCGTCTGATAGAAATAAGTGTCACCCAGTCCCAAATAGGCCAGGCCAGACTCGGGCTTGAACTGGATGGCAGACTGGTAAGCAGCGATCGCTTCCTGGGAACGATTGAGTTTGTAGTGGGCATAGCCGAGTTCCTCATAAGCATCCCCATAGCCGCTCTTGAGCGAGATTGCCTGCCTGAGCGGCTCAATGGCCTGGGCGTATTGTTCCTGATCGTTGTATATCCACCCGATCTGATAATAGGGTTCGGCATCATCGCGCTTGGCGGCGATTGCACGCCGGTACATATCAAGTGCTTCGCTGTAACGCTTCAAACTGCGATACGAAAAACCCAACTCGCTGAGAACGACGGCATCGTTTGGATTCAAGCGGGCAGACTGCTGCAGCGCAGGAAGGGCCTGATCGTAATCGTCCTTATCGTTGTAGATCCAACCGATGTGATAGTAAGCACTGGCGATCGGCTTTAACTGAACTGCCTTTTGATAGAGCTCCAGTGCATCGTCGTATTGCTTCGCCTCAAACAGTTCATCACCCTGTTGATTGTATTGCTCAGCGGTGGTCGCCCTCCTGACCGGCGGCCGCGGCCGGCGCACCGCGGTCGTCGCGGCGCGAGGACGTTTGACGATAGTGCGTGTGCTGCTACGACTGCTCGAGTCTCCACCGGTAGCTGCGTCTTTAGTGCTGCCGCCGCCGACGTCATGCTGGGCCATGACAGCGCCGGCGGTTAATGAAACTGCGCCTGCCAGCGCGAAACTCGACAGGTGACGAAAGATAATCATTGGGCTTAACTCCTGTGCTAAAGTATGCGGCTCGAACTAACCCGGACAGTGAAGCTCAAAGATTATAGAGCGAACTTAGCATGATGCAAGAGCGACGAGCAGCACAACGTCTCCGTGTCGATCTGAACGCGCGCTGGGAAGCCTTAAGAACACAAGGCCGCGGCGCGGTTTCTGATCTGAGCGCCTCGGGCTGTTTTGTGTTAACCAGCGCTGAGGTCGAGACAGGTGAATTGATCCGGTTAGAGATAAATTTCCCGGAAGAGACCGCTTCGTTTTGGGGCCAGGTGGTTTACGCTATAGCGGAGATGGGCTTTGCGTTGCGGTTTGTCTTTGGGGTGGAAGACCAACGAGTTCTTGAGCGACTTATTACGAGTCTCCATTGAACCGGTCATCGCTTCATGTCGCTGCGTGTGATTTCGTCGATCGTGGAATTAGCATCATCAAGTGAAAAGGCATTTGGTTCCTGCCCAGCACAATCTTTCAACCACTTATTGAATATTCATTGCGTGCGGTACGAAGTAAAGAGCAGGGCCCCTAAGAAATCTACCCTCAACACTTCGCGGTTTGACACTACCTTTTCCGCTACGTTACCGTAACAAGTTCGCTTTCCTGTCAGCGACGCCGACAGTCCGTCCCGTTCGTCTAGTGGCCTAGGACACCGCCCTTTCACGGCGGCGACACGGGTTCGACTCCCGTACGGGACGCCAAACTTCTGACCGCTATTACCGGAAATCTTTGATGAGGACTACATTGCTGAGGGTCTGCCCGCGCGAGAGGATCACTCGCTGGCTATCGCGCGACATAGCGTAATTGAAGATGATCTCAGTCTTGAAATCCGTCAGCTGACTGGGCGGGCCGCCGGCCAGAGGTTGTTTCCAGAGATTAGTGACAAGATTCTCAGCGTCGCGAAAAATCAAAGCTTGTCCGTCAGGCGTCCACCTCACACTTAAGTAAGACCAGGAAAACGGCACGACATTGAAGGACTTTATGGGCGCGCCACCCGCGGCCGGAATCACGGCGATTCTGCCCTTCTGGGCGACGCTCTCCGAGGGGATGATGCAGGAGATGAACGCTCCGTCCGGCGAGTAACTCGGCGCGACACACTCATAGTCAGTCAACTGCACTGGCCTACCGCCATCTATCGAAACTTTCCAGACAGTCGTTTTCTCATTCTGCAACGAAGCATAGACGACCCATCGACCGTCAGGGGAACAGTCCGGCATGTTCGCCTGCGTCTGCCCGACGGTTAACTGTTGCGGGCGCGAACCGTCCCGCTCTGCGCGGAAGATTTGACTATCGCCGGCGCGGTCAGACGTGAAGACTAAATAGCGCCCGTCAGGCGTAGTCGCGATGTCCCTGTCAAAGAATGAATCGGACGTCAGCGGCTTGGCGTCGGTGCCGTCCTCGTTGATAGTCCAGAAATCGTACTCACCGGCTTCGCGAGCCACATAAACGATGCGCCCTCCGGGCAGACCCGCGATACCGCGTCTGCCGTCGTAGTCGCCAGTGGTCAATCGAATGGCCTGATTGGCATTGCCGTCCGCTCCGACAACCCAGAGTTGCGCCGAACTTTCGTAGCTGTCGGCCACCAGAGCGCTTGAGTCCGAAGTGATCCCGAGACCATAGCTACCCAGGCCTTGCCCTCCACTCGTCAAGCGCCGCACCGTGCCTTCGGGATAAGAGAGCTGGTACAACTGATTCCCGGTGCGGAGGCGAAAACCAATAAGAATTAGTCCGCGACCATCCGACATCCAAACCAAATTGCGGACGCCGTCCCAGTGCTCATCGGTTAATGGCTTTATAGCGCCGCTGGCGATATCGATGCCGTAGACAGTTTCAGACTCGCCGCTGTCGCCGTGCTTTGTAACTGCGGGATCGGGCACGAATGCGATCATGCGTCCGTCAGGTGACCAGGCGGGGATGCCTGTGTAAGCGGGTTCGTTGTACGGGCGGGTGAGAAGGACCTGAGCGCCAGTGCCGTCCAGCGGAGCGATCATAAGCTTTAACTGCTTCAGCGCGGAATCGAAGCGATAAAAGGCCACGCGGTTACCATCGGGCGAAAGACTAAACATCGAGACGATGTCGCCCAGCAGCCGGGTGGGCGGTCCCCCGAGCGCGGGGATGCGGTAGAGAGCGCCCTTTGGATCGCGCTTGTCAAAAACGATGTAGTAGATAAGCGTACTGTCGGGAGAAAAGGCCGTGCCGCCGAAGATTCTCTCACCCGGCTCAAGGAGTTGGACTTCATGGCTCGCGCCTGTTTGGCGAACATAGAGGCTTCCCGTGCCGCCCGAGGGACGCCCCGGGGTGTAATTCTGAATGTAAGCAATGAACTTTCCGTCCGGGGAAATGGTCCCGGCCCCGCTCTTGCCCGAGTTTGTTATGCGCGTGATCGTCATCACACGTTCAGCTTTGGCGGCAGTACCATTCCTAAACATTTTTAAGAAGACTAGAAGCCCCGCACCGGCTGCAAGAGTCAGACCGACGACCACCAGCATTACAAATCTTCGACCTCTTCTCAGCCCCGCCGGCGGCGCAATCAGCGGCGCGGGGAGCGCCCGGGTGGACGAATCCATTTGCATCGGTTCGTTTGCCACACTTGTTATCACTGGCTGGTGGCTCTGGTCCGTCTCTTCCTGATTGATCTTGCTTAACTGCTGATGCTCCAGTGCCATCTGATCGGCTTCTTCATCGCCCCAGAGTTTGACACTAGCTACGAAGCGATAGCCGCGTCGCTGAATAGTCTTGATGTATTGCGGTGCTTTGGGATCGTCGCCTAATGCGTGTCGCAGGATGGAGATATTGTCGGCGAGGTTGTTCTCTTCGACGACGGCGTCAGGCCAGACTGCGTTCATCAACTCGTCTTTCGACAAGGTCTGACCGGGATGTTCTACGAGCAGCAGCAGGACATTGAAAGCCTTTGGAGTGAGTGAGATTTCCTCACCGTCGCGCCACAATTGGTGGCCGGCGCTATCCATCCGGAAGGGGCCAAATTCGTAAAAGCCCTTGTGATTTCCGCTCATCGAAGCTTCCGAGAACTTTCCTAGAGATAACCGAGACCTATCCGAGGACTTCTTAATCTGGGGGGAGTATGTTCGGCTTCGATGACATCCGCGATGCCGATTCGCCAGCGCTGATGGCGGCTGAATCTTATCCAAAGGTGGGTAGTTGTGGCAAATGCTTCTCGGGGTGATATGAAATTGAAAACGAATAAGGAGATGCTCATGAAGTTAACAACAAAGTCAGATTTACTGAAACCTGGCTATCGGCGAGGTTCGATCTTCATGGCAATGCTGGTGCTGCTTACGGGAGCGAATTCCGCGACCGCGCAGTCGCAGGATCGCGATAACCCTACAGCACTTAGCTCAAACGTCATCAAAGGCACGGGCACCGGAAAGAAGGCCGAGTATTACTATAGCTTCAGCACTGGGGCCGGCGAGTTGGTCATCACAATTGATCTGCAAGCTAAAGCCGGTGCAACCAGCGCTGAAATAGAACTCTTTGCTGCAGACTCAAGCAAGCTCTTCTATTACTACCCGAATGCGACCACGCAAAACGAGCGCGCTGTCAAACGTCTGAATCTCAGCGGCAAACAAGTGGTGACGCTACGGTTGGCGCTCGACAGCAGCGCCGGAGATTACGCCATCAAGCTCGCCGGCCCGGTGGAGTTTGCGGCCGCTGATACGTCTGCCGGCGCAGCGACAACGCCAGACGCATCGGCAGGAGCGACATCAACGCCTTCGCCAAACGCCGTTCAGCCGACACCAACCGAAAGCACACCCCAGACAGATGCCTCTGCGGCTGCCGTGGCTCCACCCTCAGTGGCAACGCCTGGCAAGGGGAGCAAAGTCGATTTGGGGATTAACCTTCTGCAAACCGTGGGCACGCACTTCGCTCTGCCGACCTCAGGGATCTTGCACATCGTAATGAAGGATGGCATGACGCAAGAGATCGACTTGAGCCAGGTAAAATCAGCCAACCTAAAGAAGCAGTAGCTGCCATTTCCCTACTGAGAGTCGGCCAGTAGAAGAATAGCAATCACATGAAGACTGGAATTGTTTTCACGGGTGTGGGGGTGTGGCTGGCACTCCTGTGCCTCGGAGTAGTGCGCGCTGAAAAATACGATTCCAACTCAACTGAGACAAATAATCCGAGAACGCTTGCACAGGAAGGAACTCCTGATCTCGTTGTTAAAGAGATCGTCTTTGAACAGTCGGCTTCAAAGATTCGCGTGCGGATTCAAAATCAGGGAAACGGACCATCTTCCAGCTGTTATCTCGCGCTGCAGAGTATGGCCGCCAACAGTCCGGCGCTGGGAACAGAGCAGCGAGTCTGGACCACCCAAGCTCCAGCGCTGGCCGCGGGCAAAGGATATTCAAACCTGATTGACGTCTCGCCGCTAAAGCAAGTTAACGGGCCCTGGCAAGCCACGGTTGATCGCTCGAATGAGGTTAAAGAATCGAACGAGAACAACAACATCCTGGTCTACCCGGTGCGTAATCCCGGGCCATTACCACCGCGTCGCCGACTCGGCTGATCACGGCACCAATGAACTGATAGGAGAGAACAAAATGAAGAGAACTACATTATTAAGCGTCGCACTGGCAACACACTTGATCGGATTAGCGGCCTCGTCTCAAGCGTTAGTTCCCGTGAGCGCGACGGCAACAGCCGCAGCGGGATTGCCCGGAAGGAAATTGTAATGAAGATTGAAACCATTTTGCGCGCAAGTCTCATGTTGCTGCTGGGGGTGATATGCCAATTGCATGCGAACGCGCTCGTGCCGCAACCCATGACGGCAGCTCCCTGCAACGCGGACTTTTACGGTATCGAGCTGGGCGCCTTCCCCGCCTGCCACGAGTATTGGACCAAACAAAATTTGTCTCTCGTGACGTTGAGCCAGTACGAACTCGATGGCTCGATCTATTTCGCCGGATCATTCCAGGGCGGTCCCAAGCGGCGCGCGCGGTGGGGCCTCTCGCAGCAGACCCTTGAGAAAGTCAATGCGGAGTATGTGGCGTCCGGTGAGGGTTGGCGATTGGATCAGGTTAACGTCTTGACTACTTCGCAGGGACAATTTTACGCCGCCATCTGGGTCCCGGATCTCAAGATTGCTTGGGAAAACCACAACTACATGCTCCAGGCTCAGTTTGATCAGCGTTTCGGCAGCATGGACAAGGAAGGCTGGCAAATGTCTGACATAGCTTCATATCGCGTGCGGACCATCCTAGCCGGCCAGCCATATATGGCCGTGCGCTGGTCCGGAGTTTGGGCAGGAAACGGATTCGGCGGGAGCGCGGTTCACGACAACATGACCATGGACGATTTCGCCACCCGCGACCAGGGATACCAGGCCCAGGGAATGGCCGTGACCCGCTTCATTTCTTACCGGGGCGACAGTCGGAAAGGCAACCAGGTTCTTCACGCCGCGATCTGGCGCCCAACAAATAAACTACCCGCGGCCACCTGGCGGTTGATGCCCAACACGACGTTTCCCGAGTTCCAGAAGATGTACAACGCACTTGGCCCCCAGGGCTATCGCCTTTACTACATCAACGTAGTCGAAGACACCGTTTCGGCCATTTGGTTCAAACCGATGATCGTGAAAATACCAGGCAGCAAGTGACCGCCGATCAAACTTGAGAACCTTCTTTGATCGCTTTATCCCGGGACTCCCGGAAAGGAAAAACACCGATGAAACCAGCACTAATTCCACGCCAGTTAACTCTATTCATGTTCGCAACTGTAGCCATGCTCGCCTTCGTCACGGCGCGAGGCGTGGCGGCGCAGCCACTGCCGGCTCCGCAGGTTGTGTTCGGAGGCACGGAGGATTACGAAGCTCAGGGCAAGCAATGGACAAAATACAGACTGGCATTGCTCAATCGTTCGAACTATGCGAATGAGTTGTTTGCGCCCGCTCCCGATCTGGCGCCCTGCGGCGATAACAAGAACTCAGCACGCACTTGGGTAGATATCTACAACCGGCAGAGCCGCCAGCAAATTTACCGGTTCTGTGCGTTGCAAGGCGCCAAAGATCTCGGCTACCTCTGGTTCGCCATCGAGAAAGGGACGCCCCCGCCCGAGTCGGTTTACCTCACGATTACCGATCGTCGGGCCAACACCAGGGCAACATCGAACGTGTTGGCTATTCCCACTGCCGGCATGAGCGCCGGCGCGTCACCCAACGCCGCGCCGACGCCGCCAGACATTTCCGGTCGCCCCGATCTAATCGTCAAGGAAATTCTCTTTGATCCGTCTCCTTCAAAAATCCGCGTTCGAGTCGTGAACCAGGGTACTGGCGCGTCCTCCAGTTGTTATCTCGCGTTGGCAAGCGTGGCCGGGGATGACCCATCACTACCAACAAAGCAGCGAGTATGGAGCATCCCGATTCCCGCGTTGGATCCCGGCAAAGGATTTTCTAATGCGATCGATGTCGCGCCGCTTGCGCAAACCAATGGTCAATGGAAAGCAACTGTCGATCGCTCCAACACAGTCGCGGAGTCGAACGAAAACAACAATACCTTGACGTATCCCGGAGGCAATCCTGGACCTGTACCACCAAATTTTCGTCGTGCTGACCTGGTGATAGAGCATTTCGCGTTGACCAATCCCTCCAACGGCCAGGTAACGGTCGCAGTAGTCAACAAGGGCGGCGGCAACTCCGCAGCGTGCACCCTTCGCTTGATCGTCTGGAAGCCGGGAAAGTTTGAGCAGGAAGAAGCGAAGACCGTCTTTGTGAAGGTGCAAGCTCTTCATCCAGGTCAGTCCGTTATGGTGATTGCGGCGGCCGGCGTCCCAATCATCAACACCAAGTATTCGCTCTACATAGATATCGGCGAAGACGTGGCTGAGGCTGATGAGAACAACAATCGAGCCGAAGGCGAAGCCGGCAACTTTAAACCTTAATGCGAGGACTTCGCAGTCGGGTCATCAAGCCCTATGCAACTTTGTTCGGAATCCTGCGCACTAAAATCCGAGGCTATCGGCTGCGCTGAATTAAAGCCACGGGAAGATTTCTTTTTTCTATTGGATCACGACAAACAGTTGCCCGGCATTCGTCTATGTAACCTTCGTCGATAAAATTAAGCAGGGAGTTCTCAAGTTGTCTTTGGTTTCTCCTTCATCGGGCGGTACTAAGTAAGCGTGGATTCCGCCTGCACACCCGGCGCCAATTACCAGAAAGGATTCTCAATGAGTTTCGCTAACAGAATTTTGCGCCCTCTGATAATCGTCGCAGGAATAATCGCCCTGCTCAGCTGCTTGCCGGGAAGAATCCAGGCCGCGGCGAACAACCCTCCCAGCAAAGTCTTTATCTTTGCCCGAGGCACCGA
>JAWWPL010000021.1:0-7127 GCA_033850605.1 Blastocatellia bacterium
CCACCCCCCCCGCGGCTCTGACGCGAGCGAAGCCGCGAAGCGTATTACTGAGGCGATTAAGCGAGCGACGGAAGTTCTCAAGCACGGCAGAGACTGAAGACAGGAAGCAGGAGGCAGGAAGCAGGAAGCAGACGGCGGGAAGTGATCTCCTGCCTCCTGGTTCCCGCCTCCTGCTTCCTAGCCTTTACGGTTTCTTTTTCTTTTTGTCAGCCTCTGGCGTTGCTGCCGGCAGCTTGGCGCCCACCTCGATAATCTGCTTCGCGTTATCCGCGACGTGGTCGATGGCGGCGGCTTCGTCCGGATCCTTGACTTGCTCTTTGAGCGCGGTGAGTTGGCGCAGGTATGCGTTCGTACTCGCGGTCAATTTTCGCAACGACCTGGAGATCAGAGGATTCTTTGGGTCGCGATGACTGACGTCGTCTAAATTGGTAATGGCTTCGTCCAGGATTCCGGCGATGTCGCCCAGCAGTTCAGCACGAGTGCCCTTGGGGAGTTCGCCCCAATCTGGTTCATCCTTTACCAACTTTTTGGCCCCCGGCAGAGTGGTGCCATTAATAATCGCAAACCTGCGATCGATGGCTTTGATGAAAACGTCGATCCGTTTGTCGAGCTCCTGATAAAAACGGACCAACTCAGTTTCCTGATCGGTGAGATGGTCGCGCGTTTGTGCCGAAACCGATCCGTTTACCAGGAAGAAGCCGCCCATAAGAGCGCTGTGCAGAATCAAGATCAACAACGGGTGTCCCGAGAAGCGTCGCTGACGCTGACCTTTCGTAGTCGAGTTACCAAACAGATGAATCATGGGCGCTTCACTCCGTCGATGTCCTTGGGGCTATCCGGCTTCTTCTCCACCGGCGCGTCGCGCAGAACCGATTGACCATAGAACGAGTCGAGCGCCTCAGCTCTAGCCTCGCGCAAATATTCTTCAGCGTCCTTGAGGTTCCCGGCGTACCCAGCGGGCGTGGAGCGCCGCATGACCGCCAGCCGTGGGATGTGCGATCGCAAATTGATTTCCAGGTGTCGATAAAGATCACGGGTGCTGCCCTTTTCGCGATTCAGCCCACTGATGAACGCGCGCACGTTGTCGATCAATCCCAGATAGCCGCCCAGTTCTTCCGAGGCCCGATCGAACTCCTTTTGCGAGGTAAACTCTTCACTGCGGGTCAAACGCACTGCCGCCAAATCGATCGTGTTGCGTACGCGTGCCTTGGGATCTCTCGCGGCAGTCAATTCTGATCGCTCTGAAGAAGACACGCACCTCATCGGCGGCGGCGCAGGCATTCGCGGGCTGCGTGGTTGTTGGGCCGGCGCACTCCCCGCCAAAGCGCAAACCAGGGCGGCCAGCATTAAGAAAGTCCAATTGTGAGTAAGCGAGATCGGCATGTCTGACCGAATCTTTGATTCAGGGCTGCTTGCGTTTGATTCCCTGTCCGCGGCTGATTTGGTCGCGAAGCCTGGGAAGACGCAGGTTAACTTTCTCAATATCGAGCTTGTTGTTGGTCGGATCGGCTCGCGACAAAAATTTTCCGTAGGCTTCGAGTGCCTGCTGATACTCTCCGAGATTATCATGCGCGGTCGCGATGAAAAAGTAAGTTGCGGCGATTTCGGGGCGAGTTGTCGCCAGCCATTCGTATTCAGGGAGTGCCTCGGCATAGCGCTTCAATTCGTAAAGCGCCAGAGCGAGATTGGCATGCGCCGCATATTCATTAGGAGCGGCAGTAATTACCCGGCGCAGGATCGACTCGGCCTCGGCGAAGCGGCGCAGTTGGACCAGCGCGGCGGCATAGCCGGTAGCATATTTCGGATTAGAGGGATCGATCTCGTTCGCGCGGCGATAGGATTCAACACTCTTTTGTGGATCGCTGCGGCGGGTCACCTCGCCGAGGCGGGCCAAGAGTTTGGCGTTCTTCGGATTAGCCGCGATTAACTTTTCCAGCGCCGGCTGCGCTACTTTTTGATCGTCGCTGTTGGCTGCGGCAATGTCCTCGGTCGTGCCGGTCACATTAATGACACCGCTATTTTCAGAAGTGGCATTAACGGTCGCGGTAGACATTTTGTAGCCGATACTTTCATAGATACGTTCGGCTTCATCGTGCTTGTTCGCCAGCTCATAAGCGTGGGCGAGTCGCAGCGAGGTCTCTTTATCTCCGGGCTTAAGCGACAGCGCGGCCTTCAAGTCTTCAATCGCAGGCTGGTAGGCGGCAGAGTCCAGATGTAATTCAGCGCGCTCTTTCAAGGCTGCTCCATACCTGGGATCGATCTGCAGAGCTCGATTGAGGCTCGTCAGGGCGGACTCCTTGTTACCGTTCGCTCTTTCCATCGCACCTCGCCAGGTCCAGGTTGATGCCGCAGCGTAATCATCATCGGTTGCTGTGCGGGCCAGGGAGAGCGCTTCCTGTTTGTCACCAGCCCTGATGCGAACCGCTGAAAGCGAATCGAGTGTGGCCGCGTCTTTAGCGCCCAATTGGATCGCGCGACGAAGAAATGGTTCTGCTTCCTTGTCACGATCCAAGCGCGCTAAAAGGCTGCCCAGCGCGCTCGTCGGTAGCGCCCAGTCCTTTCTTAAGTCAATTGCCCTGGTGAAAGATTTTTCGGCTTCGCCCGGTCGGCCCAGAGCCACGAGGGCAACGCCACGTTGATACTCGGCCTCGGGAAATTCCGGCCGCAGTCTAATTGCTCCTTCATAAAGAGCAAGAGCCCGCGCCAGCTCTCCTTTGGCATGAGCGTTTTGGCCGCGCTCAAAAAGTTTCACGGGATCCGCTTCGCCGTCCGTCGGATCGTCTGTCTGAGCGGTCGCAAGTTGGAAGCACAAGGCAACCGACAGTAGAGCCAGGGCCCAAAGGTGTGATTGTCGCGAGCGCGGCGGAGAAAACATCATCGATTTGATAGCGTGATACAGGTCGAGCCGGTTGATCAGCGTTGCTGGGATTCGATGTTAGCACCGCGCTTCGCGTTGCGTCCAAACGCTGGAGTCTGAGTGCTTTAGTTGCGCCCGCTGTATGCTTGCGTTAACATTTCCCGGCAATCATCAAAGCTATTCGAATCAGGTCAGTTGGAGAGTGCTCATGTCTACTGCACTAGTCGATGACATCAAAGAGATTAAGGAAGACAATCCTTTCGAATCGATGATGTCACGATTTGATCGCGCGGCTCAGCTATTGAATCTCGATTCTGATCTTTATGCCGTGATGCGCGTACCCAATCGAGAACTCAAGGTCTATATCCCGACGCGCATGGATTCCGGCCGCATTCAGGTATTCGAAGGCTTTCGAGTGCAGCATAACTTCGCGCGTGGACCGGCAAAGGGCGGCATACGTTACTCGCCCGACGTTAACATCGACGAGATACGCGCGCTGGCGGCTTGGATGACCTGGAAATGCGCGGTCGTCAACGTTCCGTTCGGCGGAGCAAAGGGCGGTATCATTTGTGATCCCTCCCAAATGTCGATGGGCGAGCTCGAGCGTATGACGCGGAGGTATGCTTCAGAACTGCTCGACTTCATAGGACCGGAAAAGGATGTACCCGCTCCGGACATGAATACTAACGAACAAACTATGGCTTGGATCATGGACACCTATTCCATGCACGCTCGCCATACCGTTAACGCAGTCGTCACGGGTAAACCCATAGACCTGGGCGGTTCAAGGGGCCGGCGAGAAGCTACGGGCAGGGGACTGTTGATTGTTGTTAACGAAGCGGCGAAGAAATTCAAGATGAGTCCGGCCAACACCAGAGTCGCAGTCCAGGGCAGCGGCAATGTCGGAGGCATCGCTGCCCTCCTGCTCCACGAGGCGGGCTTCAAAGTGGTGGCCATCTCCGACGTTCATGGCGGAATTTACAACTCGGCCGGCATTGATATTCCGGCGGCGATGAAACATCTGCAGTCGACCCGCTCGTTCGAAGGATACTCCGGAGCTGAGCGGGTGAGTAATGCGGACTTGTTGGAATTGGAATGTGACGTTCTGGTCCCTGCGGCCACTGAAAATCAGATTACTTCGCTAAACGCCGAAAGACTAAAGTGCAAAGTCCTGGCCGAAGGCGCCAATGGACCAACGACCGCTGCCGCCGACGAAATTCTTTATCGAAAAGGCATTTTCGTTATTCCCGATATCCTGGCTAATGCCGGCGGCGTTACGGTTTCTTACTTTGAGTGGGTGCAGGACCGCATGGGTTATTTCTGGCGTGAAGACGTAGTCAACGAACGCCTGCAGGACACAATGGTGGCCAGTTTTAACGACCTATGCCGCTTTGCTGACGCGCATTCTGTTGATACTCGCACCGCGGCCTATATGCTCGCGATCGACCGGGTAGCATATGACACGAGGATGCGTGGGATATATGCGTGACGGAAAAAACATAAACAAATTCCCCCCTAAGTCATGAAAAAGTCTTGATTTCCGGCCACGGCAATGGTACGCTTCGCGGCGTATTTACGAACTGGCGCGGATTGTTTGAGGTTAGCATTTGCGGTGATTGCACGCGCGAGTCGGAGATGATGGTTGACACCTGCGCTCAGTTTGCATATAAGAGAGCGCTAGCTTAATCAGCAATAAGACCCTTAGAGAGGCCCTGTTAAGTTTAGGCCCCCTCTCAGTTGCGTCGCTCCAGCCAGAGTTATTCGGCGTCCGAGCGGCTGCAGTTTTGTTAACGTAATCGTTGACGCTGGTAGTTCGAGCGTCCGTATCCAATGGGCAATGGCGGCGAGATGCTTCGAGCAATCGAATCACACCAAGAAATTAGCCGTTTGGTTGGCTCCGCTGGATCGGTCGCGGAAACTTTCACTCACTATCGCAGGAGGAACGCGATGAGACTCGCGAATAGAGTGCTACTTTGTGCACTCGGAATATTTATTTTTTCTGCCCTGACGTTTGCGCAAACGCCCAGGCCGGAGAACGATCCCAGGAATCTGTCACCATCAGTAGGAACGGGCGGGCCCGAAGGTGGTCCGACCGGCCTGTTTACGATCTATGATGGCTCGACGCTGAGAAAGGGAGAGTTTACATTCAGCGTTGCCTATAGCAACTACGACCGCGATCCGGGTAATGCCGATATCACGGACTGGATTGCGAGCGTTAACGTCGGGCTGAATGATCATATTGAACTGTTTTTCAAGACGCAGGCGTACCGCGGGATTAAGGTTAATAACCCGCAGAATCTGTCGGGCTTCTATCTGCCTAACTCGCAGGGCTACTTCAGCGCGACGGCGCTCGGCAGCGGACCGGCCATCATTTTGGCGCCGTCCGGACCGAACGTAGGAACGCTCGCGGGCACCGCGGTCTTTCGACCGCCGTTCTGTCCGGCCTGCGTGCCTGCTGGTAGTACCCTGGCTGTGTATTACAGCGCTGGTCAGCCGCTGGTGGCGTTTCCATTCACGGGAGGCACTGGGCCAAACTTTGGACTCGGGCCAGGCTTTATTGGCACCCAGTTTGGTTTCCCGGGCTTCAACGCCCTGCTCGGACCGCCAACAGCTGTGGGCAACACTTTCGGCCACGCGGATTCGTTTCCAGGTGTCGGCTCGCCGGTGGGAAGTATTCTACCCGGCATAGTGCTCGCCACTCAGCAGCTGCCCTGTACGAGCTTGACCGGCAACTGCCGTCCGCCGGGCAGTCCGGGTTCATTGAATCCGATTATCGTGCCCACGGTTTACACCTCGGCGCCAAGCTATTTACCGGATGCGCCGTTTGTGAATCGGCTTTATGGAGAGTCCAGCTTTGGTAACTTCGTCGGCGGCGCCAAGATTCGTTTGACGGGCCCGCGGAATCCGTTTGGGTTTGGTTTCATTCCCTTCTATCGCTGGTATCCGGACAAGGCGAATGACTCTGCAGGATTTAATCAGCTGCAGCGCGGTGCCAGCCCTGGCGCCAATCTGGGCGACTTTGGTCTGGTCATGTTCGCTGACGGCCGTCTAAGCAAGTCCGTGAACCTTTCAGCGAACCTGGGATACATTCTTAACAGCAATCCGAAGAGCGGTAATTCAACTCTGTTGGATCGGCCTGATGAATTAATCGCCGGCGTTGGCGTTGACTTTCCGATTAACAAGTATGTTCAGCCGATTGCGGAGTTCCGTTCCACTCAGTACGTTGGCGGCCATACACCCAACGCGCTTCCGAACAACCCGATCGAGTTTACTGTGGGTATTAAACTCTATCCCGCACGCTGGTGGGGCTTCGGCGCCTGGTACCGAAGGGCCTTGAATGACCAGCGTCAGAATAACTTTAACCCGATCGACGCAAGTACCTCAGTAGCGAACATTACCAATGTTTGCGTTTTGAACGTCCCTGTCGGTGTTCCCTGCGTACCGGGAGTGAACGGTATCCTTCGGGTAGTACCAGGAACCTCGTTCGTCGCAACCTCTGCTGGTTTCCCGTTGGGATTCCAGCCGTCAAGTGATCCGTATGGGTTCGGCTTCCAGTTCTTCGCCGGACATCGCAATAAGCGAGAACCATCGATTCTGCCGAATCAGCCGCCGACGGCCTCTTTGGCAGCGTCTACGACTACGGTTGTCCTGCCGTGTCAACCAGGCTACCACTCGAGTGGGGCGTGTACGGCTGCGTCGAGTACGACGGTTGGTCTGACAACGACTGCGAGCGATCCGGACGGCGATACGCTGCTTTACACGTATACCGTTACCGGCGGACGCATCAGCGGCGAAGGCACCAACGTATCGTGGGATTTGAGTGGTGTTGGTCCGGGAACGTATACCGCCTCAGTCGAAGTTGACGATGGCTGCGGCTGTGTCACCTCGTCCACAACCACGGTCACGATTTCGAACTGCTCGGATTGCGTGCTGGATCTGGTTTGCCCAACTGTCAGTGTCACTTGTCCAAGTGACGTTGAAGAGGGTGGGTCCGTAACGTATACCGCGAACGTGACTCCTGGAACTCCGGCTGTATCGCCGACCTATAACTGGACGGTATCGGCTGGTACGATAACCGGCGGCCAGGGCACATCGAGCATTACGGTGAGCGCGGCAAACGCGGGTGGTCAGACGATCACGGCTACGGTAGAGCTCGGCGGAGTCGACCCGAGTTGCGGTAGGACAGCGTCCTGCTCGACTCCAGTTCGACCGAAGCCAGGCATAGCGAGGAAGTTTGACGAGTACGGCAACATCAGATTCAACGATGAGA
>JAWWPL010000056.1:0-3328 GCA_033850605.1 Blastocatellia bacterium
TAGCAGCAGTAAGAAACGATTTGCGCCTCATGGTTACCTGGGAATTCTGGTCATCGTGGTGGCCGAAGGACTGCTATTCAGTGGCAATCAGTTGGTCGGGCATTGGTTCACCCCCATCGTCTGGACCGGCTATATTCTTTTTGTCGATGCGCTGCTTTACAAATTCTCGGGGCGATCGCCGCTGATGACTGATCGGCTGGAACTCCTCCTCATTGCTGTCCTTTCCATTGGCATCTGGTGGCTGTGCGAGTTTTACAACGCACCGCGGTTCTGGAAATCCGACCTCGAGCTCTGGTGGCATTATCACAATCTCGAACCAAATCCGTTCTTGCGGCGGGTGGGTTATGACTGGGCATTCGCTACCATCTTTCCGCTTCTTTTCTTAACCGCCGAGTTGTTCAGGGTATTGTTATTCAAGAAAAAAGGCGGTGGCTTAACAATCCGGCTTTCGCAGCCGATACTCATCGCGTTGTCGCTGCTGGGCGCGGTGGGAGCAATCGTGCCACTGCTCTATCCTTCGGCTTGGTTTGCACCGGCAATCTGGCTGTCCCTCATTTTCCTTTTCGATCCCCTGAATGCCTTGCGCGGCCAGCCGTCGATCTTCAATGATCTGAGTCATGGCGATTGGCGACGGCTCTGGTCTCTGCTTTTGAGCGGTCTGCTGTGTGGCGTATTGTGGGAGTTCTGGAACTACTGGGCAATATCTAAATGGACTTATACCGTCCCCTTTTTGGGCAATGTAAAGATTTTCGAAATGCCGGTCCTCGGCTTCCTCGGCTTCCCGCCCTTTGCCGTCGAGTGTTGGGTGATGTACATCTTTCTCCGATCGCTGCTGCAACCGCAGGCCTCGGAAACTAACGGTGACGGGATCTTCGTTCATCCTTCGACGGGAGTGATTTCAAAGTGACGGTAAAGAGTTGGATCAAGCGGCTCGGCTTTTGGGGGGTTGTGTTTTTCCTGGTGAAGGGACTCCTGTGGCTGATCATTCCCGCTGTGATTGCGTACTTTGCTCTGGAATGACACGCCCAGGTTGAATCAGATGAAAAGATGATCGACCTTGCCGCCAACAACCGCAAATCAAAACCACCAGTAACCTGCTTTCGAATGAAGCGATATCGCCAGCGCTCGGTCGCTGAGCTTTTCTATTTGTGACCGGAAACACGCGCCGGCAACTTGTGGCACAATCTCAAATTTGAAAATTTGAGATCTCAAATCGCAGATTGTTTGACACTCGATCATCGAGTCACTAGAATACGCGCCACTCAAAAAAACTGGAGGACAAATCGAGTGACTCTCAAGCTTCGCATCAATAGGAAAAGTGTCGAATCGATGACCAGACAGATTACCGATCAGCTCGGCAGTCTGATTAGCACTGGGGCGATGGCGGTCGGAAGCGTGCTGCCAAGCGAGCGGTCCCTGGCTAACTCGCTGGGTGTGGCCCGGAATGTGGTACGCGGAAGTTATGAATATCTCGAGAAAGCCGGCGTCGTCCAGCGCGAAGGAAGAAAAGGAAGACGTGTGCGCGCCAAGACGTCACGAACCAGGACCACCACCAGCAAGACTACGAAGACCGCAAAGAAGAGTGCGAAAAAGCGGTAGAGTTGGCCGAACCGCTTTGCCGTCCGGGCCGCTTGAACGACTACACAGCTTTCATTAACGGCGTGGCTTCTTCACCCAGCGCCAGAATCTCCCGGTGAATCGCGGCCCGCTCGGCGAGCAATCGCACAAACGAACGTCGCCGGGTGACGAACAACGCCAACGCCACGAAGCTGCCAAAAAACCGATCAATCTCTTCAAAGAAGCGCACGGCAACATATCCGCACAAGGGTGTCAGGATCAGCCCGGCCAGTGCCGCTCGCCAGCCTGCCAGGCGCCATGAAACTATCGAGACCACGACCCAGGTTAAAGGAAACAGGAGCATTGCCGAAATGATCTTGAACGTGGAAAGCACGTCCTGCTCGTGACGCGCCAAACGGCGGGATAGATAGCCGGCAAACCGGTAAGCGGGATAGTGAAGCACGGCGCCAAACAACGCGAGTGGCGCCAGCAGAACGCAGGTCAGGGTCTGCACCAATAGGCTGAAGATCGTGTGCGCTGCGGTGGGCGGCAGCGAAAGATCGGCGGGATCGATTCCCGCCTGCTTCATTTCAAATTCAAAGCGAGCAATGCGCGTTTCGATAGCGTCGATCCGCCGGGGCGAATGACTGCGGTAAAACGCGTAGCCCTTGAGGAACCTTTGCCGCAACTGAAGCGAGCGAGCGAGCCTTTGTTCTTCATCATGCTCATCCACTTCCGCGGCCGAAAAGATTTGTTCCGCTCTGGCGATCAAAGACAGAGCTTCCTCCTGTTCGGCGTGCAGCATTACTTCGCGCAGAGCAGTTTCGACCTGATCTGAAAGTTCGCGCACAGCATCGCGCGGCGGCGTGCCGTCAGGCTCGAGCGTGACCCGTTTGACCGGAAGACCCTCGGCGAAGTACAGCAGAGCCGAGCTGCGGAAGGTCGTCTTCTCAGTATAGTAAAGACCCACCGGAACAATCTTGAGATCCATTGCTTCATCGGACGATGCGGCCGCCAATGCGATGCGGGCCGCGCCGGTCTTCAGCCGCTTGAGCCGGGGTTCATCGTGCGACACGCCCTCGGGGCAAATGCCAATCGTGACGCCGCGCGCGAGAAGTTGCCGCGCCGCCTTAAAGGTTTCAATGTTTCGGGAGACGTCTTGTCCTTCGTCCTGTCGCCGATAGGCGGGCAGAGAATCGAGCGCGCGCACCAAATAGCCAATCACCGGCATGCGAAACAACGGGGCCTTGGCGAGAAAGGCAACTCGTCGCGGCGCCAGGCAGAGCAAAAACGCCGGATCGACCAGCGCGTTCGGATGATTGAGGACAAAGATGACCGGACTATCGCGCGGTACATTTTCCAGACCGGTTACCTCGATGCGGCGGAAGTAAACTCGCAGCGCAAGTCTCAAAACGGCACGGATAATTCGCCTGATCATTTTATGTCAGAAGCCCGATCGTCAGAGAGGGCTACCATTGGTAAGCGGCCCTCCCTTACGGTCGGGCTTCTGATACTAGACGCCGGGCAGCCACTCCATTTGAAAGTGCGTGCCGGTTTCGCTGGTACGCGCAAAGCCCAAACGTTCGAACAAATTAATCGCCCGATTGAATCTGATGACCTGCAAGCGCAGCGGCTTCTCTTCCTGCCGAGCTTCGTTCTGTAACTTTCGAATCAGAAAGCCGCCGATACTGTTATTCCGATGTTCGGGCAGCAGCGCCAGATCAATCAATCTGATCTCGTGTTCGCGACGCTCAACGATTAGCCGGCCGGC
>JAWWPL010000070.1:0-4589 GCA_033850605.1 Blastocatellia bacterium
AACACCGTGTACTTCCTGTCGAATGCCGGCTGCTTTTTCAGAGTAATGAACCACTGACAGTTCGCGCCGTTAATGTCGTTAGTGCGGGCCGCGCCCAGCGTCCCTCGCTCGTATGGAATATCGCTGAACTCCGCCGGCACATTCGGATAAGGCGAGTTACCCGTGCCATACACAGCCGTGTTACTGCCTTTCGTCAAAGGATCGCCACCCTGAATAATCCCCAGATCCGGGTCGACCCGATGGACCGCGGTGCCGTCATAGAAATGCTCGTTGATTAGTTTCTTGAAACGCTCAACCATCTTCGGCGCCACGTTCGGGTAGAGTTCGATCACAATACGGCCATAGTCAGCGGTTTCGATCACGGCGACTTGCGCATCAGCCTGGGGCTTGACGCCGGTCTTGGTGCTGGAATCCTTTGGCGCATTTGCATTGGCATTCTTGCTGGTCGTATCTGAGGGTTTTTCATTACAAGCGCTGAAAGAAAAAACTAAGAACATCAGCGCAATAAAGAGTTTTGTACCTGACTTTTTCACTAACAATATCCTCCTCGGTTTTCTTTGCGCCTTTGCGCCTTGGCGTGAGTTAAGTAGAGACAATCTCACGCAAAGGCGCAAAGACGCAAAGTCAAAACAGCTTCTTGCTGTCCAGTAGAATCGTTACCGGCCCATCATTGACCAGTTCAACCTGCATCATCGCCCGAAAGCTGCCGGTGGCTACTTCATTGACGGCCGCGCGCACTTGCCTGACAAAGAACTCGTACATCGGCTGGGCCACTTCCGGCGCCGCCGCCTCAATCCACGAAGGCCGCAGGCCGCGCCGCACATCGCCATACAACGTAAACTGCGAGACGATCAGGACGCCACCGTCAGCATCCTTCACCGAAAGATTCATCTTTCCTTCGTCGTCGTCAAAGATTCGCAGCGCACAAATCTTTTCCGCGAGATAAGCTGCATCGAGTTTCGTGTCATCGCGCGCGATGCCCAAGAGAACGACGAGACCTTTTCCGATCTCGCCGATTAGTTTGTCATCGACTGTGACTTTTGCGCGGGTGACGCGCTGCACAACGGCTCGCATCTATTCTCAATTGGCAATGAATCTGTAGACAATCAATCCAGTCACTCTCATTGGTTCGTTGTTAACTTTGGTTGTAGAGAACCTGGACTGTCGCGCGGCCTGAAGACTTGCTGTATTTAACTCGTCGGGGCCTCCGCACACCGGATTGGCCCCGATGACACTACCGTTCTCGTCAATTAACACCGCAATAAACACCGTACCCGATATATGCTTCTGGCGCGCTGCGGACGGGTAAGCCGGCTGCACCAGATGGAGCGCCTTACCATTGACCACATTCTCGGAGCGGATCTTCGCGTCAACGCTGCAATCCTTTAGTAATCCACCCAGCCAGCATACCGCGCGGGCCCTTAGTTTCATCTTAGCTTCGTCCTTTTCCGCGAGAAGCAGGTTCTCCTTATCTGCTCGACTTCTAATTTCAAGACACGCGTAATCCTTCATCGCCTCGATGGTGGTGGGATTGGTGTGCCCTAATTCCTTCTCTTGAATTTCCAGTGATTTCAGAAGCAAGGGATCGGCACGATCGAAATCATGCTTTCGAATTCTCAAATACGCCAGGCTGTTCAATAATCGACTTACTGTCATCTGCTCCGGATGTGCCTGGGTTTCGTAAAGACGAAGGGCCTCTTGGAAGACATCTTCGGCCTCGCGGAGCTTATTTGTGACAAGGTACACCTCACCCAAATTAATCAGAGCCTCTCCAATCAGTAAATCATTCTGAGGCAGCAATCGGCTCCGCATCTCCAAAACCCTTTGTGCTAGTGGCAAAGCTTCGTTGAATTTCTTTTCGCCGTAAAGCTTCAGCACCTGTGCGCTCAGGTCAATAGTCTGCTGGAGTTCGTTTGCCCGCTCTGCTTGCGCTTGCGGTTCTGAAGGCACAAAACCTGCGCCACACATGACAGTCAATATCAGAATGAGAATATAGTTCGGATGCATTTGTAACGGCTTTGGGTTTATTTCCTCGGCGGCTTACTCGGTCGAATTTCGACACGGCTCGACAGCGAGCGATCATCGTGATGCAGCAGATCGACGACGACTCTGGCAATGTCCTGCGGGGTTAGCTGCCAGCTTTTCTCATCGCTCGGAGAGTCGCCGCCGAATTCGGTGTTTACTGAACCGGGCATGATGTAGCTGACTTTGATCCCATCGTGGCGAACTTCCTGCATCAGCGCTTCGCTGAAACCGTTAAGCCCAAATTTCGAAGCGTTGTAAGCGGCCATGCGCGGATGCGGATTCGCGCCCGCAAGTGAAGAGATGTTGATGATATAGCCACCGCCGCGGCGCCGCATTTCCGGGATCGCCTCGTGACAACAATAGAACACGCCGAACAGATTCGTCTCCAGTACTGCGCGAAAATCTTCCACAGAAGTTTGTTCGACTGTTTCAAACTTGCCGATGCCGGCGTTGTTGACGAGAATATCGAGACCGCCCAGTTCCATGATCGTGTAACGGATTAGGCCCGTCACCTGCTCGTAGTCGCGGACGTCGCAGGCAAAGCCAAATGCGTTGTCTCCTAGTTCGCCGGCGGCTTTTTCGACTTCATCCTGGTCTCTGGCCGCAATACAAACAGACAGGCCTTCGCCCAAGAGGGCTTCAGCGATGGCGCGGCCAATCCCTCGGGTGCCGCCGGTGACGATTGCGATTTTGCCTTGGAGATCCATGTAAGTGCGCGGCTTCGCCGCTTGATGTGCGGAAAGGCTCTGACTTACCGAAAGGTTCATCCTCTGGAATTTCATCCTTCGAGGCTCAGCCTCGCAAGATAAAAGAAAATCAAAGTGGCGACGTGCCGGTAAGGCAAGCCTTACCGCACATCAGGCGGCGGAGCCGCTTTGCCACCGCACTCCAAACTACTTCAGCTTCTCGCGCAGCCGCTCATTCACAACTTTGGGGTTGGCTTTCCCTTTCGACGCTTTCATCACCTGGCCGACAAAGAATCCAAACAACGTTTCCTTGCCTGAGCGATACTGCTCCAGTTGATTCGGGCTGGCCGCGATCACTTCGTCGATCACGCGATCGATCTCGCCTGTGTCGCTGACCTGCACCATGCCGCGTTCCGCAACAACTGCCGCGGCAGCTTTGCCCGTGGCGAACATCTCGACCAGGACGTCTTTGCCTTGCTTACCGCTAATCTTGTCTTCGTCGATCATGCGGACCAGGGCGCCGAGTTCCGCCGCCGGGATGGGCGACTTGTCCGCAGTAATGCCCGCGCTCTCTAACTCGCGAGCCAACTCTGAACGGATCCAGTTGGCCGCGGCGCGCGCATTGCCACTCGCCTCGACCGCGCTTTCGTAATAGTCAGCCAGCGTCCGCTCAGCCGTGAGTTGCGCCGCATCAGCATAAGAAAGCCCGTATTGTTCAGCGAATCGGCGCGCGCGTGGGCCGGGCAACTCCGGCATGGAAGCCGTCACCTGTTCAATGAACTCACCGGTAACCACGAGCGGAGGCAAATCCGGCTCGGGGAAATAGCGATATTCCTGCGCCTCTTCTTTCGAACGCATGGGCCGCGTCTCGGCAAGCTTTTCATCCCACAGGCGGGTCTCCTGCACCAGCCGTCCGCCGGATTCCAAAGTCTTGATGTGGCGATCGAGTTCGAATTCGATCGCGCGTTGCATGAAACGAACTGAATTCAGGTTTTTCAACTCGACCTTAGTGCCGAAGGTTGTGTCGCCGATGCGTCGCACAGAGACATTCGCCTCACAACGCAGGTTTCCCTTTTCCATATCAGCTTCGGACGCGCCCACCCATTGCAGTGCTCGGCGCACGTGATTGACATAATCATAAGCCTGCCATGAAGTGCGAAAGTCTGGCTCAGTGACGATTTCAGCTAGTGGCGTTCCGGCACGGTTCAGATCAATGTAAGAATACCGATCGACGTCAGGCAGCCCTTCATGCACGTTCTTGCCGGCGTCCTCTTCCAAATGCAGGCGCGTGACGTTTACGGTCATCGGCCGCCAGTTGTGCGCGTGACCGGCTTCATCGCGATCGGCGGTCATGATCTCGAGAACACCCTTGGCTGAAAACGGCTGATCATATTGAGAGATTTGGTAACCCTTCGGCAGATCCGGATAAAAATAATTCTTGCGCGCGAAGATCGAGCGTTGGTTGATGTTCAGTCCCAGCGCCAGCGCGGCCCGCGCCCCCAGTTCAACGGCGCGCCAGTTAAGCACCGGCAACGCGCCCGGCAAACCGAGACACACGGGACAAGTATTCGAGTTCGGCTCATCGCCGAAACGCGTCGAGCACCCGCAAAAGATTTTTGATTCGGTGTTCAGTTGCGCGTGTATTTCGAGGCCGATGATGGTTTCCCAGTTAGTCATAACTTCGTAGTTTCATGTTTAAGGTTTAAGGTCAGACCTGTGATTCACTCCGATACAGACAGTGCTTGAAACCTGAAACTTCAAACCTGAAACTCGCTATGGCGCCAGCCACTGCTGTCTACTCGTTCTGAATTAAGTTGGATTATAACACTGTGCAGGTTGGCCTCAATGTGAGGTGGATAGAGTAAATACCGGCAGCGG
>JAWWPL010000072.1:0-3537 GCA_033850605.1 Blastocatellia bacterium
CAGGAATAGAACCGTGAAGCGAATACCGAGCTGTCGAAATCGACCGAGATTTCGATCAAAGACGAGGGCCAGGCCATAAAAGCACAGGTTTAGAAGCTGCGCGAACAAGAGCAAAATGTTGAATGAAATAACGAAAGCTGAAGACCTAAACGCCGGCGCATCTGGATTGCTGATTGTCGTCAGCTCACCATCCGGAGGCGGCAAGGGATCGCTGATCGATCGCGTCCTCAAGACCGTGCCCGGCCTTAGTTACTCGGTTTCTTACACGACCCGCGCGCCGCGTGGGACCGAACAAAACGGACGCGAATATTTTTTTGTTTCGACCGCGACGTTTGAAGAGATGGTTAGCCGCGGCGAGTTTTTGGAATGGGCGAATGTCTATGGCCATCTCTACGGGACCAGCCATTCGCAAGTGGAGCGGGAGCGGGCCGCCGGACATGACATCATTCTTGAAATTGATGTACAGGGGGCGGCCAGCATACGGGCCGCGATCGATGACGCGGTATCGATCTTCATTCTGCCGCCATCGTTTGAATTGCTTCGGCAAAGGCTGGTGACGCGTGGAACAGATTCCGCGGCGGACCTGGAGAAGCGTCTGCAGGGTGCGCCCGCTGAGGTTAAGCAGCACAAAGATTTTCAATACGTGATTCTTAACGACGACATCAACCGCGCTTCCCAGCAACTGGCGGCAGTAATTTCCGCCGAGCGCGCCCGGCAGGAGCGCCAGGAAGTCCGACTGAAGGAAACGCTCGCGGACTTTGGAGTCTTCGATCAAAGCGAAATCAGTACCGGAAGCGCGTAGCGACCGGCTCTAACCACCCAAGCTACGGCGTGTCAGAAGCCCAACCGTAAGGAACGGCCACCGCGGTACTCGAGTCAGTCCCCAGGAGCGACTACCTATTCGGAGGGCGAGAGGAGAAGTCATGGCTACAGTTAACGGAACGGTTCAGGAATCTTCGGAACAGACACATTCACCAGAGATTGATTCCAAGTATCGCCTGATTATTTTAGCGGCGCAGCGCAGCAAACAACTTCAACGCGGCGCCCGCCCACGCATCGAAATAGATCCTACTAAACATAAGCCGACTCGAATTGCTTTGGAAGAAGTGATTCAGGGCACTGTTCCTTTTCACATAAGTAGGGATGGCGAGCAGGCGCAGGAAGTATCCCCTTCCTGATCTTGCTCAGCTCGGTTACTTAGTATTTTTCTTATAATCGCAAACCGCGCATCTTGTTGCGATCTGCGTCAACGCTATTGAAGGGAACAGTTCCCATTAGGTTCTAGGCCACAATTCGTTGACTTCTGAGTGGTCTCTTTGATAGCCTGCCTCCGCTCAATTGACATTGAGTTAGGCTGTCTCCGAGCCTGCGATTCCGCATACTCCCAGCGCCAGCCCACAACCTAATAAGAAGCAGCTGTTCCCAACCTCGCGGAATAGATGCACATGCTGATGAGGGCCTTGCTCTCTTCGGTTCACCCACTTGCACCGGTGCCAAAACCGGAAGGAGACACGTCATGGCAGATCCGAAAAATAGAAAGCTCACCGACGACGAGAAAAAAACACACATCAAAAAAATCCTCGCGGAAATAGAAAAGCAGAAGAAGGAGGTCAAGAAGGGCGACAACTACACCGCGCCCACCGAAGAGCAGTTGAAGCAAAAACTGGAGCGGGTCAACTCTCCTTACATCTACTTTCAGTCGTGGGGGCCGGCCGCTCCAGGTGGAACGATTAACTATAGTGTCGGCATCACCAACCCGGATCCAGTCCAGCAGATTTGGATGTTTGCCCATGTATTCGTCGGCTCTGGTAATGTTGTGAGTAGTAGTGGGGAGTTTCTCTTGAACGTGGACCCGCGATTTCCGCGGCTCACTCTACCGAACTTTTCTGGACTCACTCTCGCGGCCGGCGCCTCATCGACTTTGAGTTTCGCAATTAAGATCCCAGCCTCCGTGGAACATCCGACAAATTACCTCGGTAACACGGCGCTTCTTCAGTTCAACTGGCATGACATAGGAACCTATCTCGACCGAAGTGTTTTTGTCATGCAAGTCACTTGAGACTGCTCGAGACGCCAAGCGGGCGAGGCCTCTCTGACCTCGCCCGTTCTAACTAACAGCCAATTCGGTTCGAACGCAGTATTTGCTTTCAACTCACATCCCCTTGTAATCCGGCCCCCCGCCGCCTTCCGGCGTCACCCAATTAATAATCTGGTAAGGATCCATGATGTCGCAGGTCTTGCAATGGACGCAGTTTGAAAAATTGATTTGCAAACGGCGCTGGCCGTCGCCGTTATCTGCCATCTCGTAGACGGCCGCGGGACAGAAACGCTGACAAGGGTTGCCATATTCTTCCGCGCATCGCGTCGCGCAAATGTTAGTGTCTAAGACGTGGAGATGCGCCGGTTGATCTTCGTTGTGAGCGACGGCCGCATGATAGACGTCGGTCACTTTGTTGAAAGTGAGTTGGCCATCGAATTTGAAATCCCCGTATCGTTGCGCTACGTCGTCGCCGCGATACCCGTAAGCGGAAAGCTTCCGCATGGCTTCATGCCCGGCCTCCTGATGAACGCGATCGAAAATCCCCCACGCGCGACCACCAGTGATGTACTGCAATCCGGCATTCGCCATACCCAGCCAACGCCCGCGACTAAACGCGGCATGGAAATTACGATAGCGGCGCAACTCCGGCGTAATCCAACTCTCTTTCACCCGGACTTCAAAGTTCTGCAATGTGGCGGCGGAAAAGTCTCCGGCAACCAGGGCCTCAAAGATTGTTTCGGCGGCCAGCATTCCACTCTTGATCGCTGAATGGATTCCCTTCAGACGCGCGGCATTGAGAAAGCCCGCGCTGTCACCGACAATCAAAACGCCGTCGGCATAGAGCCTCGGCATCGCATGCCAGCCGCCGGCCGCAATGGCCTTGGCGCCATAGCGAATCATCTTTCCGCCCTTCAGCAGCTTTGCCAGGAACGGATGTGATTTGAAGCGCTGAAATTCCGCGTGCGGATCAATCAGCGGATCGCGATAATCAAGCCCGGTGACATAGCCCAGATTTACAACCCGGTTTTGCATTCCATAAATCCAGCCGCCCCCGTACGTCCATTGGTCCGACGGAAACCCCAGCGTATGCGTCACGCGTCCAACCGGATAGCGATCGTCGGGAAGCTCCCAAAGCTCTTTCACCCCCAGGCTGTACACCTGCGGCTCGCGCCCTTCGTCAAGGCCGAGTCGTGCGACAAGTTTCTTAGTCAACGAACCACGCACGCCCTCGCCCAGGACCGTGACCTTTGCCAGTAAATCGACGCCCGCTTCAAAGTTGGCCTTTTGCTTCCCTTCTTTGTCGATGCCCTTGTCGCCGGTGCGGACGCCCAGGACGCGATCCTCTTTGTCATAGAGCAACTCTGCGCCAGGAAATTCCGGAAAGATATTCACGCCCGCCTCTTCGCATTTTTCGCCCAGCCACGCCGTCAGACGATTTAGCGAGACGATGTAATAGCCATGATTCTTCAATGGCGGCGGCGTCAGCGGCGAACGAA
>JAWWPL010000074.1:0-2696 GCA_033850605.1 Blastocatellia bacterium
TGTTTTCACAATAGCCTTCAAGGGGACGAAGGTTCGTCCGAACCACCGGGGAAAGCGAAATCCGGCTTCGGCGTAGTGCTCGACGATCTGTACGCTTTGATTGAATCGAGAAAGCGAGACCGGCCGGAAGACTCATACACCACTTATTTGTTCGATCAAGGCCTGGACAAAATACTCAAGAAGATTGGCGAAGAAACGAGCGAGACCATTATAGCGGCCAAGAACGAAGACCCTCACGCTTTGATCAGAGAAGTTTCCGACCTTCTCTATCATCTGGTCGTGCTTATGGTAGAGCGCGGATTGACCCTTGATCAGGTTCGCAGCGAATTAGTCAGCCGCCGAAAGAAGAGTGATGCGCAATGATTCCCGACGCAGCGAACCTTAAACCACTTCTGGATTTTGCGGTCGGGATTGCGCGCGAGGCCGGTGACATAACGCAGCGTTATTTCAAAGGATCGTTTGCAGTTGAACGCAAGGCTGACAATTCATTTGTAACAGCGGCGGATCGAGAAGCTGAGATGTCCCTTCGAGCAAATATTAAGGAGGCTTTTCCTGATGATGCCATTCTGGGCGAGGAGGAAGGGGCAAGAGCGGGGAAATCTAATCGCCGCTGGATTCTGGATCCTATCGACGGAACTTATTCGTTTGTCCACAAGGTTCCACTCTATGGCGTATTGATCGGATTGGAGATAGATAATGAGGCTGTGCTCGGCGTCGTTAATCTGCCGGCCCTGGATGAACAGGTCTACGCGGCCCGTGGCCTGGGTTGCTTCTGGAATGACAAGCTCGCGCAAGTCTCGTCAACTGAGTCTCTAAGCGACGCGTTGCTGCTTGCAACGGATTTTGGCGAATGCGAACAGCACGGTTTTGGCCGGGCTGCTGAAATGCTGCAGAAACAGGTCCAGGCGCGCCGTACCTGGGGCGATGTGTACGGACACATCCTCGTCGCTACCGGCCGCGCTGAAATCATGCTGGACCCGATCATGAATGTTTGGGACTGCGCGCCGCTGCTGCCGATTCTTGAAGAGGCCGGAGGAACATTTACTGATTGGCGGGGACAAAGAACGATTCATGGCGGCGACGCGATCTCGACTAACGGCAGGCTGTTCGAGGCTGTGATGTCCACTATCACGAAGGCTGAAGAGAGTTAATGCTGATTATTCCGGCAATAGATCTACAGAACGGGAAATGCGTGCGTCTCTCGCAGGGACGAAAAGACGCGGCCATCCTCTATGACGACGATCCGATGAAGGCGGCGAAGAGCTTTGCGCACGAGGGCGCACGCATGCTGCATATAGTCGACCTCGATGCGGCTTTTTCCGATCGGTCCTTCCTTAACCGCATCGTGCTCAGGAAGATTATCGAAGCCATCGCGATTCCCGTGCAGTTCGGAGGCGGATTGCGCACTCCTGACGATGTCCGAGAAGTGATTGAAATGGGAGTTACGCGCGCAGTCATTGGCACGCTGGCAGTCGAGTCACCTGAGACACTTAAAGGACTGGTGCAAAGGTTCGGCGGGGATCACATTGCCGTCGGCATCGACGCCAAAGACGGCGAAGTCATGGTGCGTGGATGGGAGCAAAAGGGAAAGATTCGCGCCGTCGAACTGGCGCGCGTCGTGGCCCGGGCGGGAGTGAGCCGCATCATCTACACAGACGTAGCACGTGACGGCATGCTCACCGGGATCAATCTCGAACAGACTGTCTCAATTGCCCGCGAGTCCGGGCTGAAAGTGACGGCTTCAGGAGGCGTCTCGTCTCTGGAAGACATTAAGCGACTCAATCAACTGAGTGAGTTTGGAATTGACAGCGTGATTATTGGGAAGGCTCTTTATGAGCGGCGATTTACGCTCGAGGAGGCGTTGAACGCGTCACTCTGAAGCGTTATGAAAGGCGTGCGGATGTACTGGCTCACCTTCGTCAGCCGTCATCTCGCGCCGCAACCACGAGCGGGCCAATCGCCACTCACGTTCGATAGTACCAGGCGAGACATCCAGAAGGTCGGCAACCTCCTCGAGGGTGAATCCACCAAAGTAACGATACTCAACAACTTTCGATTTTCGTTCGTCGATCTCAGCCAGCTTGGTCAGCACTGCGTCGAGCACGACAAGTTCCTGAGATTTTTCTGTCGACAGTCGATCAGCTACCGAAAGATCGACCCGTTCCGCGCGATTGCCTCGCTTCAAGGTCAACTGTTCTCGAGCATGCTCTACCAGGATTTGTCTCATGCGTCTGGCGACGATTGAATAAAAATGACGTCGACTCTGCCAGTGGATCTTATCGGCTTCGATAAAGCGGATGAGAGCTTCGTTGATGAGCGCCGTCGTTTGCAGCGTGTGCCCACCCCGCTCCCTGGCCAAATACGAGTGGGCCAGGCGCCGAAGCTCGCGGTCAACCAGCGGCAGCAGCCGGGCGAGAGCTTCTGATTCGCCTCTGCTCCAGGCTTGCAGCAGTTCGGTCATTTCGTGTGAGTCTTCCATCGTGGTATCCGAATGTCTGCCTCTGTCCAGACGAAGGCCGTGATTATAGTCTGACTGATCGAGTTGTTTGAAGCGGCATTATTTTGCAGCAAGGGAGAGTCGCCACAGAACCGGGAGCGATGGTGACCGGATTGCTACATTCAACCGCGCAATTCGTACCGCTTTCAGGCGCCAGCTAGGCTTTGCCTCGAAAGTCAAATTGCAGTTATTTAGCAGC
>JAWWPL010000088.1:0-15947 GCA_033850605.1 Blastocatellia bacterium
GCCAGCGCGCCTTCAGCCGCGACGACTGTGACGGTCAACCCGACGCCGTCCAAACCCGTTGTCACAGCCGGTGGCCCAACGACGTTCTGCGCCGGCGGCAGCGTCACGTTAAGTTCAAACAGCGCGACCGGGATTCAATGGTACCTCGATGGCAATCCGATCGGCGGAGCCACTAACCAGAACTACATTGCGAACGCGTCGGGCAGCTACACAGCTACCTTGAATGCTCTCGGGTGCGTTAGCGCTGGATCCGATCCGGTTTCCGTCACGGTAAATCGAATTCCCGAAACGCCTACAATCACACCTGGTGGGCCGACGACGTTCTGCGCCGGCGGCAGCGTCACATTAACGTCAAGCAGCACGAGCGATAGCGGGAGTCAGTGGTACCTCAACGGTAACCCGATCGGTGGCGCGACGAATTCGGCTTACCTCGCAACGTCTTCGGGAGATTACACGGTCACGGATACGGCCAGTGGCTGTACCAGTGCACCTTCGGCTAACACTGCAGTAACGGTGAATCCGATTCCCGCGACACCGACAATCACCCCCGGTGGCCCAACGACCTTCACCATCGGCGGCAGCGTGACGTTAACGTCGAGCAGCGTGAGTGGGAATCAATGGTCTCTGAACGGCAACCCGATTGGCGGGGAGACGAATCAAGGTTACGTTGCCAATGCCTCAGGCAACTACACCGTTACAGTATCGACCTTCGGTTGCATCAGCGCGCCTTCTCTGGGGATGACGGTGACGGTGAACCCGTTCCATCCGCCCACGATTAGTAAGCTCTTCCTGCCCGACACTGTGGCGGCGAATGGGACAACCTTGCTGAGCTTTACCATTAGCAATCCCAACAGCGATCCGGAGTTAAACCTGACGCTGACCGGGATTGCGTTCACTGACAACTTGCCCGCCGGACTGGTGATAGCATCAGCGAACGAGCTTAGTAACAACTGCGGCGGCACAGTTACGGCAACGCCAGGTTCATCATTCATTAGTCTTTCCGGCGGCTCGTTAGCTCCAGCCGGACCTGACGCTTTGCATACAGGTGAGTTACTGGGGGGCTTCTCCCTGTTTTCAGAAAGCCAGGCGCTCGAGAATCCGGCACAAGGAACGTGCTTCATTTCCGTGAAGGTGCAGGCGCCGAGCGCCCTCGGGACACTGAACAATACCACCGGCCCAATCACTTCGACCGAGAGCGAACCGGGTACTACCAGCAACACCGCGACTCTGACGGTGACGGCACCGCCGCTACCCGCAACCATCGTCAAGGCATTCGGCGCGGCCAGCATTCCGTTAAATGGCACTACCTCGCTTACTTTCACGTTAACCAACCCAAACTCCGCCCTGACGTTGATGAATGTTTCAGCGAGTGACACTCTGCCCACAGGCCTGGTGGTGGCCAACCCGAGCAGTCTGACCGGCACCTGCGGCGGAGATATTTTCGCTAATCCGGGCAGCAATACGTTAGGCATCACGGCGTTGACCTTGCCTGCTTCCAGTTCCTGCTCTTTCTCTGTCAACGTGAAGGGAACGGGTGCGGGGACAAAGAACAACACCAGTGACAACGTGACGGCTACCTATGAAGACGGCACCGGAGACTTCGTTAATATCGTCGGTGGCATGGCCACGGCAACGATTCAGGTTCTGAAAGGGAATCAAACAATCACATTTGGCGTCTTGCCGAACAAGACGTTCGGCGATGCAGATTTCACGGTCAGCGCTACCGCATCTTCAGGCTTGGCGGTGAGCTTCACGGCTGCCGGCAACTGCACCGTGACAAACGTGGGAACGGTTCATCTCAGCAGCGCCGGCTCATGCACGATCACCGCGTCGCATGACGGCGATAGCAACTACAACGCGGCTACAAGTGTGGCCCAAAGCTTCACAATCGCCCAGTCGAATCAGACGATTAGCTTCAGCGCCTTGGCGGACAAGGTCGTTGGCGATCCGGATTTTTCAGTGAGCGCGACAACGACTTCAGGTTTGGCGATTAGCTTTAGTGCCGGTGGACAATGCACGATTGCCGGGACCGTGGTTCACTTGACTGGCGTCGGCTTATGCACGATCACCGCGTCACAAGCAGGTGACAGCAACTACAACGCGGCAACGGCTGTGGCTGAGTCATTCAACACTGCTCAGGCTGCCACGACAACAGTGCTTTCCTCATCAATTAATCCGTCGGACATCGGACAGAGTGTGACCTTTACGGCTACGATTACCTCAGCGAACACCAGTGCCCCAACTGGGACAGTTCAGTTCAAGGATGGGGTCGATAATCTCGGCAGCGCGGTCAACTGTGTCAGCGGGGGAGGGAATAGCTGTATGGTCCAATTCTCAACCACGACATTGACTGCAGGCACTCACGCTATCTCAGCCATCTACAGCGGAGATACAAACTTTGTTGGCAGCTCAGGCTTACTCTCAGGTGGGCAGGTCGTTACCAGCCAACCGGCGCTGCAGCTGATCCTGGACGAATCGGACGCTGCGCCCAACCAGGCGGCCGCGCTTGATTCATTGTTGTTGCTCCGAGATCCTTTCCCGGTTCAGAGCATCGCCTCGTGGTTAACCTTGGGACCGGATCGAAACACCAGAGTGATGGTGTTTGTGGCCAACCTGCATCTGAACCCTGAGGAAACGAGTTCCGCCGTCGTAGTTAATCTAATCGACAGTATCAACCAGAGTTACGATGTGCCGGCGGAAGACGTGCGACTCAATCTAGTAACCGGCTATGCCCAGGTAACCTTCAGATTACCGGATACGCTGTTCGTCGGCGCCTGCACGATCACAGTAAAGGCACACGGCCAGGTCACGAACTCTGCGTTTATTCGCATTGGACCTTAGATAAGTGGTGAGCGCCAGACTCGCCCCGTTGTTGTTCATGTCGTAAGTTGGCGTTGCTAAAACAATTCGTTGGACCTTGACGCGGCCAAGCCTCACCGATTTCCAGCAAGGTATTGTTTTGCAAGCTTGCTGAGTTCTTGATTCGCGCCACGAGCGATTTGTCCCAGCACCTCGTCAGACATACAACTTATCGTTTGATCTTTTTCCCTGGTAGCTTTTGCGATGGCTGGTATTGCTTCCTTCATCACAGGCAAACTATCTTCCGGGTAATTCGAAGTTTCCGTAAGGTTATCGAAAGCAAAGATAGCGCTTTGCCGTTCGAACAGATCGCCTTCTTGCAGTAAGCGAGTCAGTACTCGGATGCCCTCAGGGGAGAAAGCGAGCACAAAGGCGGCGCCCCGCCGACACATCATTTCCTCTTGCAGGTTGAATAATGAGCGAAGTGATCCTCCAGTCGCTACGTCAGTCATTGCCGGAACTAAGTCTTTATTATGACGGTCGAATTCAATAAACCATTGCGCAACAGCAACGCGTTCACAAGGCTTTCCTTTTTTAAGAATGGAGGTCAAGGCAGGAAGAGATTTGGTGTCGAGTTTAGACAATGCCCCTCGGGCCTCATCAGAAGTCTTGAGATCCCTGCTGCGAGTTTTCACAACAAGAGCGCGAATTTCAGCTTCGCTCTTTGGGCGGGTATCTTGAGCAACGCTCGACGTGCCCCCGGTTGTTACGAGTGTGGCGAGTACGATAAGCAGCGAAGCGAATCTTTGTCGGTTCATACAAGTCTTATTCGCAAGAGCCATTCCGAAGCCATTTCCTGACGAAATAATTAAGCGAAGAGTCGCCGACGCAATATTGTTCGGACACTTGGCATAGCCATTGGTTTCGGGCCCGGGCTTCCCATCTGGTTATGGGGTCTAGTTGGAGACCTGCCTGCGAGCTCACATGGCCCCTTCGAACTTCGGCTCAGCAATACGCATTTCTCTAGCCTTTCCCAAAAACTGCATTTGACAGATAGAGGCAGAATTTTATTTAATCAGTATTCCCTTGATTCTGTTTGAAAAGCACCAGGACGCGCCTACAACGGTCACTCCCATGGCCTCGGATAGTGCGGTGGTGTGAGCAGCACATCCCTCGCGGCCCCTTCTATGCACTAGTTCATTTTCGGGCGGTAACCTTTATGGCTACAGATCCATCGCGACAAGACCCAGCAGGTGGAAGTGTGCGGGAAAACCAAATTGCCGACCTGAAGAGCCCGGAACTGGCGACCTATTGGTTGTCGGCGATTATTGAGTCCGCCGAGGATGCCATCATCAGCAAAACGCTTGAGGGGACTATCATGAGTTGGAACCGCGGGGCCGAGCGTATCTTCGGCTATACCGCGGACGAGGCAATCGGAAAGTCAGTAACGATGCTGATTCCTCCGGATCACATCAACGAAGAACCTTCCATTCTTGCACGAATAAAAAGGGGCGAGCGTGTTGAGCACTACGAAACGGTGCGCGTTGCCAAAGGCGGCCGGCTCATTGACATTTCTCTGACCGTATCGCCGATTAAAGACGGTACTGGCAGGATAATCGGGGCCTCGAAGGTTGCGCGTGACATAAGCGAGCGACGACGTTCAGACGCGGCCTTCGCCGAGCAAAGCGCCATTATCGAAGCGGTCAACCGAATCGGCCAGACAGTGGCCGGCGAGCTGGATTTGCATAAGCTTGTACAGGCAGTGACCGATGCGGCCACCCGGATTTGCGACGCCCGTGTTGGTTCATTCCTTTATAAGGTCCTCGGTGAGCATGGCGAATCGTATGTGCGCTATGCTCTCTCAGGAGTAACGGGCGAAGCGTTCGCTCACTTCCCCGCGACGCGCACTGCTGAGATCCTCGCGGATACCTTTACCCGAGAGGGAACTCTCCTGATCGACGACGTTAAGAAAGTTCCACGCTATGGGCAGAACTCGCCGTACTATGGGATGCCGGAAGGCGATCCGTCGGTGACGAGCTATCTCGCCGTGCCCGTCATTTCTCGCTCGGGCGAGGTTCATGGCGGGCTCTTCTTTGGTCATCCCGACGAAGGTTATTTCACAGAGCGTTCGGCCCGCGTCGTGGAGGGATTGGCGGGTCAGGTTGCGGTCGCCATGGATAACGCTCGGCTCTTTGAAGCCGCCAGGCGCGCCCGCGCTGAAGCTGAATTAGCTGCTAGTGAAAACGCGCGGCTTTATCGCCGGGCGCTGGAGTCAAGCCAACTCAAAGATGAATTTCTTGCTACTGTTTCACATGAACTACGAAATCCGCTGAACGCGATACTGGGTTGGTCGCGCATGCTTCGCGGCGGCCAAATACCCGAGGAGGGAATCTCGAAGGCCCTTGACACGATTGAGCGGAATGCTCGCGCTCAGGCACAACTCATAGACGACCTGCTTGATGTCTCGAGGATTATTACGGGCAAGCTCCGGATGGACGTCCAGCCGGCTGATCCGAACCTCTTTATTGAAGCCGCTCTCGAAGCGATTCAGCCTGCGGCAGATGCAAGGGGTGTCCGAATGCAAAAAATAATGGACACCGGCATGGTCTCAGTACCGGGTGATCCGATACGGCTGCAGCAAGTAGTCTGGAACCTCTTGTCGAATGCGATAAAGTTCACTGGGAAAGGTGGTGTCGTGCAAGTTCGCCTGGAGCGAGTGAACTCGCACGTAGAAATCGTTGTCAGCGACACCGGCCAGGGCATTGCGCCTGATTTTCTACCTCACGTTTTCGATCGTTTTCGTCAGGCTGACCAGCGCACCACGCGGCAACATGGTGGGATGGGATTGGGTTTGGCGATCGTAAAGAATCTGGTTGAACTTCACGGAGGTTCGGTAAACGCAGCCAGCCCCGGCAAAGGTGAGGGTGCGACTTTCACCGTGCGATTGCCAGTGGTCCCCGTGTATCAAGTGGATCCCGAGGGAGGAAGAGTTCACCCAGCGGCGCGAGATCTGATGCCGCTGACGGAAGGCGACGACAGACTGGATGGGCTGAAAATCCTGGTTGTGGATGATGAACCGGATACCAGAGACCTGCTGAAAACAGGTCTGGAAAACTGCGGGGCGCTGGTTACCGTCGCTTGTTCAGTGGTAAAAGCGCTTGACGCGATAAAAACAGAACTGCCCGATGTGCTGATTAGCGATATCGGCATGCCGGGTGAAGATGGATACGATCTCATTCGCCGGCTACGCTCGCTGGCGCCTGAACGTGGCGGTAAGATTCCCGCGATCGCTCTGACAGCTTACGCACGCGTCGAAGATCGCCTGCAAGCCCTGCGGTCTGGCTATCAAATGCACGTGCCAAAACCGGTCGAACTGGCGGAGCTGGTGGCGGTAGCCGCTAGTCTTGTGAACCGACGCAACTGGAACCCGGACCAGAATCTTCGCGAAGCGTCACCTTCTTAGATCCAACCTTCACTTCGTTTTCGGGTCTTCTCGCGAGTTGAATTGTGGCCTCGACCCAATCAGGTCAGTAACACCGAGTTAACGGAAGATCAAAACCTACTGAAAGCCCAGACTCTTCTCCCAACACCTGGCAATGAGGGAGAGTTAACCACTTTCGCTTTTACCATTAATCCATAAGACGGAAATCAGGAGTACTATGGCGCGCGGATCCTAACGATACCAAGCAGCGGGCCCGACGCATGGATATCTCTGATCGCAAACGATGGTTCCGAATGGCGATACTCTTAGCTGCGGTGTACTTCGTCTTCGGCGTAGCATTCGCTGCGTTCGCCAGTTGGTCCGGGTCGAATTCGATGCGGGAGACCTGGAATCGATTGGGCTTTCTTGCTTCCGCCGTCGCTTTCACGCTTCACATAAGTTACGAACATTTTCGCTTGCGTAACTCGCCGCTAATAACAGCAGCGCACGTTTCCATAGCCGTGGCTTTGGGTGCTTTTGCCCTGGCGGTAAGCGCGAACATTCATGGGTACCGAGTCGGCTCCAACAACAAGCGGCTCCTCGCCTTCGCGCTGATTGCGTGGCCTGCGATAACGGCAATCCCGGCGTTTGTAGTCGCGCTGGTTGCGGCAGCAGGACTAGGCTTAAGACGACGGAGAACCTAGGTTGTTGCATTCGCCTTCACAAAACTTCACACTCGATTAACTCACTCTTTGCGCCGCGCTTGTCGGCGCCTGCGTCTTAGTCTCCGATTCGGGTTTATTTCATCGTCAACTCGAAGATCATTTGCCAAGTGCCGGCGCCCCGCCTTATTTGGCGCCGGCACTGAGGCCGGGAACTTCGGAAAGTTCTAAGGACTGAGTCGCCGTGATTTTTTCCAAATTAGAAATGAATCGTGGAGGTTCGTTTGACTGAAAATGTTTCGATAGCGGTTAACAGACCCAGGATTCAGCCGTCTTATTATTGATAGGTAAAAAAATGAACCTAGCCCGAAGCGAGACGTGAATGAATAGCTCGAAAAAAGTGCAACAGAATCGGGTCGAGCGGTGTTATCTCTGCGAAGAGAAAAGAAATGAAACCGAACCGAGGTTTTTTGCACTAACTAGACACGGAATCGCCAGAATGAGTCAGGGGAGATGGTTATGTTGAAAGTACAGGCCAGGAATTTGGGTAATGTCGCCTTTCTTTGTATGCAGGGCCAAATAGTCACCGGTGAGACGGAGATTTTGCGTAAGGCCGTTCGCTCTCAGGCGGATGCCCGGTCAGATGTAGGCATGGTCGTTTTGGACTTCTCGCAGGTGAGCGCTGTCGATGCCTGCGGCCTGGGCGTTATGTTGCAGTTGCGTGAGCAGGTTCAGTCAAAAGGAATCGGCTTCAAGTTAATGAACGTGAGCAAATTGGTAGGTCGGGTGCTCGAAGTCACTCGCCTGGATTCTGTTTTCGAAATCAGCTCTGGAGTGGAAGTCTTTCCCGCGGCCGCGCGTCGTCCGCAGGAGGCTGCTATGCGGTTTGCGTCCTGCGCGTAGTTCACCTCGCGACGCGGATGTCAGCATAAAACCCTTGGCGTGTGAGCCGCCAGGGTTATGGGATCAAATCAATCGAGCCCGTAGTAACAGCCGACAGTGATTCACTGTCGATCGTTATCACGGGCTCGAACTTATTTTGGGACTGTTTCGTTAAGCTCTCCGCGTTACTTTCGCGTTCTCCGTGAGCTTTGTCAGTCTTCTATTCTGATGGACGAGGCAACATCTGCTCGTTCCATTTGTCGAAATCGTTACCCAGGCGCTGCCTGAGGTCTGGATTCTTTCTGCTGAAATCCGCCTGCTCTCTTTCATCGATTGATAGATCAAACAGAGATCGATTGGGCCCGTTGCGAACGTACTTCCATTTTCCTTCTCGTACCGCGTCTTGTGTTCGTAGTAACAATAATTCGCGATCGGGTTTGCCATGACCTGGACCCGGTCGCTACCCGCTCCCGGTACTGGCTCCATGACACCCCGATGCGTCTATTACATTGAAAGAGTTTCCTTCTGGCAGCAACGCAGTAGCCTCGATCTTCGGTTATAATCGCGCCGCTGGGTCAACTAAACCAAAAGGCTTTGCGTATGGAAAGCTTCGAGCCTTAAACGCAAGGGAGGCGATACCGACTCGAAGCCGAAGCATTTGTTGAAGTCTGCGACGATATCTGAAATGAGTGACACACCAACATGCGCCCGAGTCTGGTTCGTCGTTTTGTTTCTGGCGGCGATCTCTGCTTCGCCTTGCCAGGCCAGGAGCCGGTTCGAATCCAGGCCTGCGCAGCCATGGCACGCAGTGCACCTGCTAAACTACAACACTGATAGTGACCTTGAAGCGTTGAGCCAGAGTCTTGGGAAGCTGGCAGAGATGGGAATCAACACGGTGATTCTCGAAGTTGATTACAACTTCGCGTTCAAATCGCATCCCGAGCTGCGCAGAGGAACAAATCCCATCACACCCGAGGGGGCGCGCAAGTTTGCTGGGACTTGCCGGAAACTTGGCATCCGCTTGATCCCGGAATTTCAATCGCTGGGCCATCAGTCCTGGAAGAGCGAGACATTCCCACTGTTGACTGCGTACCCTTTGTTCGACTTGACGCCCGGTGCATTTCCCGGCAATGACGGAGTCTATTGCCGCGAATGGGACCCGCTGAATCCGGCAGTTGCGAAGATCGTTTTTCAGTTGATGGACGAGTTGATCGACGCGTTCCGTGCCGACGCCGTTCACGTTGGCATGGACGAGGTTTTTCTGCTCGGCTCTGACCTTTCACCTTCGACCAAAGGGAAAGATCCGGCGATGCTCTTTGCAAAAGCGGTCAAAGACCTACACCGGCACTTGGTAAGCAGACGCCATGTCGAGATGCTCATGTGGGGCGATCGCCTTATCGATGGAAAGACCAATGACTTAGGAGAGTGGGAGGCCTCTAAGAACGGAACGGCCGCCGCCGTCGACATGATCCCGAAAGACATCATCATCTGCCCCTGGCACTATGAGCTGAGAGATTCCTATCCGTCGATCCCGATGTTTCTAGGCAAGGGATTCCGGGTGCTGCCCGCTGGTTGGAATAAGTGGGAGGCAGCCAGGGCGTTGATCGAGTACAGCCGACAACTTGACAGCCCAAAGTTGCTCGGCTACATGTTTACGACCTGGGGAGTTAAGAAAGAAGCGCTCGTCGATTTTCCGGTTCTCGTCGAGGGCCTGAAACTGTTGCGAGCCGAAACCCGGCCGCCCAATCGTACCTCAAGCCAAGCGCCCGGAAGATAATAGCGTAACTCTCCGCACTCAACAGACCGCGCTCGGGTATGAAAGACGCTATGACCTTGCGACCCTGGCATAACTTTCCGTCATGCTGATCACACTCGACGACCTGCGGCGCTTTACCGTCGCGCGGAACTTCCTCCCTCCCACCACGTTGAAACGCGCCCTCCACCGAATGGGATTCGTGCAAGCCGATCCGATCCGCGCGCCGGCGCGCGCTCAGGACTTAATCCTGCGTCAGCGCGTCAGGAATTATCATGACGGGGATATCGAGCGCCGTTATGCATCGCTCGAGATCGAAGAAGACTTCTTCGTTATTTACGGCTTTGTGACAAAGTCCTTACACGCGCTGATGCATCCTCGCATACCTGCTGATAATCTCGGCCTGCCCTGGCCGGCTGAAAAGAGAAAACGGGCGCGACTTTTGCTCGACTTCGTGCGCGAACGCGGCGTCGTGCACCCGCGCGAAGTAGATGAACACTTCGCGCACGGCACGGTGAAGAATTATTGGGGCGGTTCTTCGAACGCCACGACTCATCTGCTTGACGAGATGCATTACCGGGGCCTTCTGCGAGTGGCGCGACGCGAGAAGGGAATCCGCATCTATCAGGCACGTCAAGAGGAAGTGCGGGGCGTCCCGCCGTTCGGTCACGCGCAGGATGCACGTGCCACATACGAGCGGCGCGCGCGGCTCGATGCCCTCGTCGATGCGCTGATTCGCATCTACGCGCCTTTGCCCGGTCCGAGCCTGTCGGCATTGCTGAGCCGGTTGCGCTTTGCGGTCCCACAGTGGCGTGAAGAGCTGCCGAGTGCTTTGCAGCGAGCGAAGGAGCGGCTGTCGCACGCGCGCGTCGATGGTGTGGACTGGTTCTGGGCAAAGGAAGATTCGGTGCGCGGCGCGCCGCACGATGCGGTGCGGTTGTTGGCGCCCTTCGATCCGTTGGCGCGGGACCGCGCGCGGTTCAAACTGTTGTGGGGTTGGGAATACCGTTTCGAAGCCTACACGCCCGCGCGCAAACGGAAACTTGGCTACTACGCGATGCCGTTGCTTTGGCGCGACCAGGTGATTGGCTGGGGCAACCTCTCCGTGAAGAACGGTGAGCTTAAGTCTGAGTTAGGGTATGTCGCAACACAACCGCGCGAACGCGCATTCAAACGCGAACTCGAGGCTGAGTTGGATCGGATGAGAGACTTTCTGAACCTCGCATCTTAAGCGACGGCGACGCTCGAGTCCGCCCAAACGACGAAATAGTCAGCTACAGGCAAAGGCTACAAGGTGGCTGCGCCGCAACTACCTCTTGTTGCGCAACTGTACGCCCGCCAACCGTGCTGGATAAATCCCAAAGTTCTCGACGTCGATTTGATTGCCATGTTTTTTGTCGAAGGTGATGCGCGCGGCTGGGATCAAAGTTCCCTGGCCCTTTCCATTGCGATCCACAGTGAGTTCGATGTAGGTAAATGGATAGTCTTCCGAGCGAGTCCCATATCGGAGTTCAAAGGTATTCAGCCAGCGCTCAAACAGGATAACAATTCGCCGCCCTCCATCAGCAGTCGGCGTTTCCTGGACGAAATTCAGGTCTCGTCCCAACTGAGACCCCATTGAAAAATAACCAAGCCTTTTCCCGTGGAGTTCTTTCATTAAAGCGTCCTGCCCGCCTTCAGCAAGCATCGAGACGGCGCGATCCACGTCGGCGTTTGAACTAACGCCCTCTATGCTGAGCGTGAAAGGCCGCGACACTCCACCCAAAGGCCCGCCAACTCCGAGAACAGTTCCTGTGTACACCTCTTTCGTCTGGGCGAAAGTGACGGAATTAACTGCCGGCAGCGTAGCCAGGACGAACAAACAGGCAATGCCGACAAAACTAGTCCTGATGATGATGTTTCTCATTAATGTAGCTCCTTTACTTAAACCCGTACTGCAACCCGATGCCGGTCGCGGTGTCCGATTCTTGAGATGACTGTACGTCTCCGCTACAGACGAACCAGCGATATGGCGGTCTGGGGCTTCGCGATCTTAACGGAGAGTTTCGGGCGGAAGTCTCGCAAGAGCGATGCCAACCAATCCTCGCCGGGTTACTATTGGTTTCTCACTAAGTTCGTCGCTGTCGATCTTTGGCGGCATTCTTATTGCTGTCGCTTATGGGAGATTCAGATTCAAGGACAAAAATAGGATCGGGAGGTCAACAGGATGCAGGTTAGAGAAATCATGACGAGTGATCCGGCGTGTTGCACAGCCGACACGCCGTTGCCGGAAGTTGGACGGATGATGATCGACAACGATTGTGGGGAAATTCCGGTGGTCGAGAATCGCAGCAGCAATATCCCCATCGGTGTAGTGACTGACCGCGACATCGTCTGTCGTACGGTTGCTAATGGCATCAATCCGGTTGAATTAACCGCGGCCGATTGCATGAGTAAGCCGATTGTCACGGTAACGCCGGATACTTCTGTCGAAGAGTGCGGCCGAATTATGGAAGCGAAGCGAATCAGACGAGTGCCCGTAGTCGATGAGCGAGGTACTTGCGTCGGGATAGTTTCGCTGGCGGACATCGCGCTGCAAGCGGACAAGAGGGTTGCCGGCGAGATCGTTACGGAGGTCTCTGAACCGACGTCCGCAGCAGCGGCAACGGCCCGTTAGATTGCCGGCGCATTCCACAGCGCGGCTTACGGACGGCATGGAGTCAGTACCGGGAGCGGTAGCGACCGGCTCGCAACTTTCCCACGATCCAGGATCGCGATCACGAGACCCGGTCGCTACCGCTCCCGGTACTGATCTCATCCTCAAATTAAGACACTACCTGAAATGTTTATAGAAGCAGCACAACATCAAACGGGAGGAGTTCTACCATGGCCAAATACGGCAAGAAGGCATCTGAGAAAGTCGAAAAGGCGATGCACGAACGGAAGAAGGGGACGTTGAAGAGTGGAGGTTCCGGAAAGAAAGTCACCAGCAAAAAGCAAGCGATAGCCATCGGGTTGTCAGAGGCTCGGAAGGCCGGCGGGAAGGTGCCAAAGAAAAAGTCTTCGTCAAAGAAGAAGTCTTCGTCGAAAAAGAGATGACTACGACAAGTTCTGGAAGCTACTTGCGTACTGTTAGTCACGACGGCATGCGTCTTCGTTGTCGTTGGTTTCCTCTTTAAAAACGAGCCCACACGCGCCACCATAAAGGCATCCGGTTCCGGAAGCTCCGGGGTCGGATTGATGTCTGCAACACGGGCTCGCAAGCGAATTTGTCCCGGCCCGGTCATCCGCGGCGAACCGCCGGACTCCAGAAAAACATTAGCTGAACCCCAGCTCTCCAGTAGTGGGGTCAGTTTGAGTTCAGAGTTCAACTTTAGGTTGCTGATCACAGACGCAAGCTAAAGCTTGAACTCTAAACTGACCCACTCTCCAGCTCTCCATATTCATGGGGCCCGCACCTTTTATGATGTACACTGCCCACGTGTGCGAGTCCGAATCAGCATCTTCCAAGTAGGGCCATGAGAGATCCCCTCCGTTCACCACATGAGATCACCCAGTTGCTTGCTGATTGGAGCAACGGAAATCAAACCGCCCTCGATAAGTTGTACCCGCTCGTCTACGACGAACTACACAAGATGGCGCGGCGATATATGAACCGGGAGCAAGCGGGCCACACCCTTCAGACCACGGCCCTGATTAATGAAGCTTACGTTCGCCTGGTAGATCAAAAACATGTCCATTGGCAAAATCGCGCCCACTTCTTTGCCATCTCCGCGCAGATTATGCGCCGGATTCTGATCGACCATGCACGTCGCGAGCATTACGCGAAACGCGGCGGCGGAGCACAGAAAATTTCTCTCGATGAAGTCGCCATGGTCGCAGTCGAGCGCGCGTCGAGTTTGCTCTTACTTGACGAAGCATTGACTCGTCTGGGCGAGATTGATTCGCGGCGAAGCCAGGTAGTCGAGCTGCGATACTTTGGCGGCCTGAACAATGAAGAGATTGCCGGCGTTTTAAAAATTTCGGAAAATACCGTGACGCGCGACTGGAACATGGCCAGAGCCTGGCTGTACCAGGAATTGATGGAGACAGTGGCTTGATGCAGCCTGAGCGATGGCAGCAGATTAGCGGCATATTTAAATCGGCGCTCGCCCTCGAGCCGGAAGAGCGTGCCGCTTATGTTGCGGCCGAGTGTGGCGCCGACGACTCGTTGCGCCGCGATGTTCAGTTGCTGATCGAGTCCCATCAACAGGCGGATGAGAAGGACTTCATAAATTCACCGGCCGTAGGCGAAGTCGCGCCGTTGCTGATCGTTGAGGACAGCGAAGCGGAGGTCAGCAAAGACACTCTGGAGAACGGTCAAGAGCTAAGTCACTATCGCATTATCAAGAAGCTTGGCGCGGGCGGAATGGGTGAAGTTTACCTGGCTGAGGACACGCGACTCGATCGCACCGTGGCGTTGAAGATCCTGCCTGCGGATGTCGCTTCTGACAAACGGCGGATGCAACGCTTTAAACAGGAAGCAAAACTCGCTTCATCGCTCAACCAGCCGAATATCCTGACTATTTTTGAGTTTGGCGACACTGAGTCGCTGCATTTCATCGCCAGCGAGTACGTAGATGGCGCGACCTTGCGCGAGCGCCTCAAGAAATCGCCCGTCAAGCTGCCCGAAATAATCGATATCAGCACTCAAGTTGCTGCGGCCCTCGACGCCGCGCATGAGGCCAAGATCGTCCATCGGGATATTAAGCCGGAAAACATCATGGTGCGGCGACGTGACGGAGTAGTTAAGGTGCTCGATTTTGGGCTGGCGAAACTTACCGAGAAAACATCGGGGCAGTCAGTCGCCCGGTCTGATAGCCAGGTAAATACCGAGCTGCTGCTTCACACTAAGCCGGGGACGGTGATGGGTACGATTACCTACATGTCGCCCGAACAGGCGCAGGGATCGCACATTGATGAACGCACAGATCTATGGAGCACGGGCGTAATCGTCTATGAGATGGTCGCCGGCTGCGCACCCTTCGTTGGAGTGACGAGCAGCCATACGATTGTCAACATTCTCGAGAAAGAACCCGCCCCACTCACAAGCCTGGGCGCGCGGAACGTGCCTCCCGAACTACAACGAATTATTAGTAAGGCTTTAGCAAAGAATCGCGACGAGCGGTACCAAACGGCGAGGGACCTGCTGATTGATCTGCGAAATTTGAAGAGGCGATTGGAGCTGGACGCCGAGATTGAACGTTCAAGCTCGCCTGAATCGAGTGCCCCGCCCCCAGCAACAGCCGCGAAACCAATCGCTGCAGCAGACTCAATCGAAGCTGCGCAGTCTACGGCTGAACTTATTCAAAGCGACACGCGCCGGCGGCGCAGGGGATTGGTTCCTTTGATAGCGCTAATGTCGGTTTTAATCATTGGTCTGATTGTGGCTGCGAGCTGGTCACGCTTCTGGCGTGCGACCGTCGTGCCGGTGCCGGCGGCTGCCGCGGAACGCAAGCTCGGCTACTGGATGACGGTTCAGAAATATAGAAATGGCCGTCCCTTCGAAGACCCCTTCCGACTTGCCGGCGAGATTAATTTCGAGAAAGACTATCGCGTCAGATTGAATGTCAGTAGTCCGCAAGCCGGCTATCTGTACATTCTGAACGAAGGGCCTGCGAGTGCGACTGGTTCATCTTCATTTGTTATTCTGTTTCCCTCCACGACTGCGAATGGAGGCTTGTCTCGTCTGGCTGAGAATCAACGGGTCGAGATTCCAGAGCAAAGTTGGTTCATCTTCGACTCTGAAAAGGGGACGGAAAACCTTTGGCTGGTGTTTTCCGCGAATGCCGTACCCGAGCTGGAAGCAGTAAAGCAGTTCGCGAATACGAAAGATCACGGTCTGATCCAGGATGCTGGTCTGAACGCGCGCGTACAGGAGTTCTTGAAAATACATTCTGATGCGCAGGCTACCATCGAGAAAGACGACCAGCTAAGGCAGACCAGCCTCAGAATTCCCAGTGCCATTCTGGTCCATGCCATTAAACTTGAACATCATTGATCTATTCGTACGGGAAGTTGGGACCGGCCGGAGCGATTGACCTTCACCTCCCTCAGGAATATCATGCCGCCACTCAAGCGTCAGCTTGCAGCCCAGGCAATCCAGCTCTAACAGCTAAGCTGGCCTCTCTGCTATTTTTTGGTCATCCGACGGTTTGGTGGTTTTCCGCTCGAATTCTCGCGTTTATGGGTAGAGAAAGGTAAATCATTTGGCCGGCGATCTTGTCGTTCGGAGATAGTATTCAGTAGAGGTTGGAGGAATCAGGTGATAATTTTTCGCTAGAGTAGCCGAAAGCAGTTCCGCGTTCTCACGGCTTAGAAGTATTTCATCGTAAGCAAATCAACTGTGACAGGTCGACTACCCTGGATTACGGTTGAAATAGGAAAAGGAGAATAACAATGGCTATTTGGA
>JAWWPL010000093.1:0-11630 GCA_033850605.1 Blastocatellia bacterium
CACACCGTCTCAGTGTAAGGGTGCAGCAGAATGTGCGAGTGAGCTTCGATCAGGCCCGGCATCAAAGTCATGCCCGGCAATTCGATCACCGTCGCTTCTCGCGGAACTTTGATGTCGTTCACCGGACCAACTGCTTCAATCTTCTCGTTATGCACTAACACCACCCAGCCGTCGTGAAGTTGAGCCGACTCGCCATCGAAGATGTGCGCGGGCTTGAGAAGATAGAAGGTGTCAGGAGGCTTTGGTGCAGGGGATTGAGTTTGGGCAGATGGAACCGCCTCGAATAAAGCAGACACAGCAAGCAAGCTTAGACAGAGCAGGAAAGCGGAGTGCATGATTAAGAATCCTCGACTACTAACGGACTGTAGCGCTGACTATCGCAGCGGTAATTTGCAACTCAAGTCTCCACACTGGAGCATAACCTTCCTCATTGGTAATAAGTAATCATGCGGTAAGTGACCAATTGCGGCATACGCTTAGCCTTGCCTTTCTCAGATGTCAGATTAAAAGTAATCCTTTTTGTCCAGTTGCCTTGCGAGTCGAACTCATAGGTATACGTAGACTTTTCTTCGGACACCTTCTGCTCATAGCTTCCACCGGTCGTAGAGCTATGCTCAGGAGCGTTCTGGTATCGAGACTCCGTGGCTTCAAGTGGGTTCCCACTTGCGTCCAGGATTTCTGAAAGCTTAGACCGCGCTTCGGCGCTCGCACGCAAAACTCGGAAGTACTCCCAGGTTTCGGTTTCTCGTTTGTTTTGCGAATACGAGAAAATCCTCTGCTCCACCATTTCGCCATTTTCAAAGACTTTGATTTGGCTGAGTCGCCCGTCCTCGCGATACTTGAACTTACTTTCGCGCGTAATCTGTTTTCCTGTTCGCGTTGGACTCAGTCCGATTGTCTGACCGTTCCCTGATAGATCCATGACTACTTTTTTCGACACAAGCGTTCCGTTTACATGGTCAAAAGAGGTAATGCTAATTGGAGACTCGTTCTCAAAATGAACTTCCCTGGTCAGGTATCCTTTTTCGTTAAACTCCTTCATCTCATCGGAAGTGCGGATGCCAAAGAGAGCACCATCATACAAATATTCTGATTCAGTAAGCACCTGTTTTACCTGACCCTTAAAGTAGCCGTCTTCAGCGTCGGTTTTCGGCCTGGTATACGAAGGATCCCGCGGCAGAGGAGACCAATCAAGTGACCCCAGGATACGATCTCTGACCGCGACCACCTCAGATCGCGGAAGAAGTCGAAAAGACAATAAGACCTCCTCTCCCGTGGGCGAAGAGTCACGCTGACCGGGCCCGGTAACCAGAGCAAGCATATAAAAACGGTTACGCACGAGGAAGATCCGAAACGCGTTTACTAAGCCGGAGTTTTCGGCGACCAATTCCAACCCCGGATGGGTCTCAAGAACAATGCTTCTTTCATCTACCAGTCGACCCTTATCGGCAATTCGCGACAGGATCAGTTTACGAAAGTCCGCAAAGAAGCGCTTTGATCGGTCGGGCTCTTCCAAATCCATGGTACCGCTCGCATAACCAACTGTAATAAGGCCGCCGCTGGCGTTCCATTTATAAAGACGAAGACTGTAATCCTCGCTGCCGACTTTTAAAGGCACGAATGGCTTATATTCGTCATACCTGGCAGGAAGTTTTATTGCGAATTGTTCGGAGAGCGAAACAAACTCGGCAGAATTCTGCTGAGCGCACACCTCGGAGAACGGAGGTGACGCCAAAAAAAGGAGAAGGGTTGCGAAGTAGAGAGTCTGCTTCATCGCGCTTGCTGATTTGGCATTCCTAAACGTGCATATTTAGGCACTCACGGCTTCGCGCGCCTGCTCTTCAATTGCTCGTTCCGCCGCCGCTTTCGCTTCCGCGTCCAATGCAGCATGCGCCGCGGCCAGGCGCGCCACGGGAACTCGATAAGGCGAACAGCTCACATAATTCAATCCGATCTCGTTGCAGAATGCGATCGAGCTGGGATCGCCGCCGTGCTCGCCACAGATTCCTACCTTGAGATTCGGCTTCACGCTCCGGCCGCGCTCGGTGCCGATGCGGACTAGCTCTCCCACGCCTTCGCGGTCGAGCACCTGAAAGGGATCGTCTGAGAGTATTTTGCGATCGACATAAGCCGGCAGGAAGCGACCCGAATCGTCGCGGCTCAAGCCAAACGTCGTCTGCGTCAGATCGTTTGTGCCGAAGGAAAAGAAGTCGGCATGTTCGGCGATCTTGCCGGCGGTCAAAGCAGCGCGCGGTAACTCGATCATAGTTCCGACTAAGTACTCGATCTTCATGCCGTGTTCGCCGGTGACCTCGCGCGCCACGTCATGAATCATCTCAGCCTGTTGTTTTAATTCCTCGCTGACGGACACAAGCGGCACCATAATCTCAAGCATGACTTGCTTGCGCTCGCCCTTCACCTGGCAGGCGGCTTCGAAAATCGCACGACACTGCATGCGCGTGACTTCGGGAAACAAAAGACCCAGGCGGCAACCGCGGAAACCGAGCATGGGATTCGCTTCGCGGATCTTGTTGACGTGATGCAACAGCTGCCGCTTCTCGTCGATCTCATCAAGCAGATGATCCATATCGGCAAGCGTCCCCGCGTGACGCAAAGCCATCTTTAGTTCAGACAGCTCGCCGAGAAGTTCATCCACGTTCGGAAGAAACTCGTGCAGCGGTGGATCGAGCAAACGAATCGTTACCGGGAAGCCCGCCATCTCACGAAAGATGCCGACAAAATCTCCGCGCTGAAGCGGCAGTAGTTGTTCCAGCGCCTTTTCGCGTGCGCCTGTGCCGTCCGCCAGAATCATCTGACGCATCGACGCCAGACGCTTATCGCCGAAGAACATATGTTCAGTACGGCAGAGGCCTATGCCGGCAGCTCCCATCTGTCGTGCGACGCGCGCATCGTGGGGCGTGTCGGCATTCGCGCGCACGGTAAGACTACGAAAACCGTCGGCCCACTTCATCAATTCATAAAAATCCGGACCGAGCGAGGGCTGCACCGTCGGCACTTTGCCGAGGAAGACCCGACCCGTTGAACCATCGACCGTGATCCACTCGCCTTTGGTAATGACTTCACCCTTCACGGTAAATTGCTGTTGGCTGTAATCAACCTCCAAATCCGATGCGCCGCTGACGCAAGTCTTGCCCATACCGCGCGCCACAACTGCAGCGTGACTCGTCATTCCGCCGCGGGCCGTGACAATGGCCTGGGCCGCAACCATGCCATGAAAATCATCGGGGCTGGTTTCGTGCCGTACCAACACCACCTGCGCGCCTTCTTTGGCTAATTCCTCGGCTTCGTCAGGACTGAACACTACTGTGCCCTGGGCCGCGCCGGGACTTGCCGGGAGACCCGTGGCCAGGACGCGCGCGTCGGTCTTTGGATCGACGGTCGGATGCAGAAGCTGATCGAGATGCTCAGGCGTGACGCGCCGCACCGCAGTCGCGCGATCGATTAGCTTCTCGCTCGCCATGTCGACCGCGATGCGCACGGAGGCCGCGCCGGTGCGTTTGCCGGTGCGCGTCTGCAACATCCAGAGCTTGCCGCGCTCGATCGTGAATTCACAGTCCTGCATGTCACCGTAATGCTTCTCGAGCAACTGGGTGATGGCATTGAATTGCTCGTAAACTTTCGGCAATTCTTTTTTGAGTTGGCTGATGGGATTTGGCGTGCGGGTGCCGGCGACCACGTCTTCGCCCTGGGCGTTCAAAAGATACTCGCCGTAAAGTTCTTTCTTACCAGTCGATGGATTGCGGGTGAAAGCGACGCCGGTGCCGCTGTTCTTGCCCATGTTGCCAAAAACCATGGCCTGCACATTGACGGCCGTGCCCAGATCGTCGGGGATGCGGTTGATGCGGCGATAATCGATCGCGCGCCGGCCCATCCAGGAATTGAACACCGCGCCGATCGCGACGCGCAGTTGCTCGTACGGATCATCTGGGATTGTGTGTTGCTCGGCGAGAATGATTTCCTTTTCCGCAGCGATAATTCCCCGCAGCTCTTCGGGTTTAAGATCGGTGTCGCGTCCGCCTGTGGTTTGCGCTTTGAAGCGATCCATTACGCGCTCGAACTTTTCGTGCGCGACGCCGATCACTATCTCGCCAAACAGGGAAGCGAAGCGACGATAAGCATCCAGCGCGAAGCGCAGATCACCTGTCTGTTCCGCCAATCCCGTCACCGTCTCTTCGTTAAGACCCAGGTTTAAGACCGTGTCCATCATTCCCGGCATCGAGAATGCCGCGCCTGATCGTACGGACACCAGCAGAGGGTTCTTCGCATCGCCGAACTTCTTGCCGACCTTCTTTTCGATCTCATGGAGGGCGGTCGTTACCTGCTCCCACATGCCTTCGGGAAATTGCTTGTTGTTGGCGTAATAGGCGTTGCAGACTTCGGTGGTAACGATCAGTCCGGGCGGCACCGGCAGACCAGCCTGCGTCATCTCACAAAGCCCGGCGCCCTTGCCGCCGAAGAGCGATTTGTTGACACCGCCTTCTTCGAACAGATAGACCCACTTGTGCTGCTGTTCATCGCTCGTCGAAGTAGTTTGGTTGGCTTCGGTCAATTCCAATGTTGCTTCACTCACGTTTGGTGTTTTCCTCGCTGCGGGAATATTTGCGGGCCTAATCATACACCGAGAGCCGAGATGACGCAGCCTGTCAGTGGATATTGCCTCGATCCTCTCTCTAAGCCGATCTCACCGTCTCATTAGCACCTGGCTTCAGCCAGGTGACCGCCCGTCAATGTCCACATGAAACCGTTTTCAACGGTTTCAATACTCAATGCAAAAAATCTCACTTGCCAATGATGATAGAGTTCTTTGGAAGGGCTAGTTCTGCGGGACTACTCGTGGTAATTTATTGGCCGAGGTATTAGCCATGGTCGCTGTAATCAATTCACTAATCGAGATCGACGGGCAGGGCGTTCCCTGGATTAGCGGTGCGAATACTAAGGTCATTGAGGTGGTGCTCGACAAGATGGCTCACGGCTCGAGTCCCGAGGAAATGCACGTTCAGTACCCCCACCTTTCCCTTGCCCAGATTCATGCCGCGCTGTCGTATTACTATGAACACCAGGCCGAGCTTGACGCGGACATTGCGCGTTGGGATCGAGAGGTCGAAGGGCTGCGGGCTGAACAGCCGGACTCTCCGTTGCGGCAAAGGCTACGGGCTTTGAAGCATGAGCGTTCGACTCTACTTTGATGTGCATGTCCGTCGAGCGGTCTCGGACGGTTTGCGTGTACGGGGCGTTGATGTTCTTAGGGCGCAGGAAGATGGGGCGGCTGAACTCGAAGATCCAGAATTGTTGGATCGCGCGAGCGAGTTAGGGTGCTTGCTTTTCACTCAGGATAAGGATTTATTGCGAGAAGCAGCTAAACGCCAACGCGCCGGTGAACATTTTTCTGGCATCATCTTCGCTCACCAACGTTACGTCAACGTAATCAAATGTATTACCGACCTTGAGATCATCGCGAAGGACAGCGAGCCGGACGAGTGGATTGGCCGCGTCGAACACCTGCCGCTTTGACGAATGTTTCTTGAAAGATACCTATTAGAGACTAAAGATAGGCGCAACGCCTATGCTCGGAGCACCAGCTGTTAGTTTTTAACGGGCCAATCCTTGAAGCATCATAAAACGACACTCCCAGACTCCTTAGCCAGTCAAAGTTAGGGTCATGGGGCTGCACTGACACGCGTGGCCACTCGCTTCATGGATGTGGTATCGAATACGGGCGGAAGCTCGCGCGGAAAATATCCCCGTCCTAATAGGTCGCGAAGCTTCTTCATGTCGCCGCAAATTGTCTAGTACTTCGGCACGCTGGGATCGACGTCGTTTGACCACGCAGTAATGCCGCCGGCGAGGTTCATTAACTTGCCGGTGAAGCCGGATCGTTGCAGCGCGTCGATTGCTTTGGCGCTGCGGCCGCCCATCTTACAGTGCACGACCGTTTCGCGATCCGGATCGATCTCGTTCATGCGGTTGAGCACCTGGCCCAGCGGGATCAGCTTTGAATTGGGAATCTGGCCGATCTCGTATTCGTGCGGTTCGCGCACGTCGATGATTTGAATATCGTCGCCGTTGTCGAGGCGCTGTTTCAGTTCAGTAGCTGTGATTTCTTCCATAGTTGGTTCGGTCGCCTGTGGTTGTTGGGTTATGCCGCAAAACTCTTCGTAATCGATTAGCTCTTTAATCGTCGGATTGTCGCCGCACACCGGACATTTCGGATCCTTGCGCAGCTTCAGTTCGCGAAAGCGCATGCGCCACGCGTCAAACAGCAGCAGCCGGTTAACCATGATGTCCGGCGCTCCCAGGATGATCTTGATCGTTTCATTCGCCTGAATCGCGCCGATGATTCCCGGCAACACCCCAAGTACTCCACCTTCGGCGCATGACGGCACCAGGCCCGGCGGCGGTGGTTCAGGATAGAGGCAACGATAGCACGGGCCTCGCTCGGCCCAAAACACGCTGGCCTGCCCTTCAAAACGAAAGATCGATCCGTACACGTTGGGTTTGCCGGCGAGCACACAGGCGTCGTTAACCAGGTAACGGGTCGGGAAATTGTCGGTGCCGTCGACCACGATGTCGTAGTTGCGTACCAGGCTCATCGCGTTGGCGCTAGTGAGACGGGTTTCATGTGTTTCGATCTCGACATGCGGATTAATGTCCTCCAGACGATCGCGAGCTGAGGCGATCTTTGGTCTGCCGACGTCTTTGGTTCCGTGAATGATCTGACGTTGTAAGTTCGAAGAGTCAACCACGTCAAAGTCTACCAGCCCCAACCGGCCCACTCCGGCCGCGGCCAGGTACATTCCCAGCGGCGCGCCCAAACCGCCGGTGCCGATCATCAGCACACTCGCTGCTTTCAATTTTCGCTGACCGGTCATGCCGACTTCCGGCATGATGAGGTGGCGGCTATAACGGGCGACTTCTTCATTGGAAAGCATTGGGAGCGCAGGCATGCTTGCCTGCGGTTCACCGGCATCCTTGCCGGTGACTTCATCCATGACCGCCGACCCTCCCGCAATCGAAGGAACAATCAGAATCGTGTCGCCTTCCTTGACTGGAGTGTTGGGCCCGTCGCTATGGCGAATGTCTTCATCGTTGACATAAACGTTCACAAAATTGCGCAAGGCATTCTGATCGTTGAAAAGGTGCTTGCGCAATTCGGCATGCGTCGAGGTCAACTGATCCAAAGCTTCGCCGGCTGTGGCCGCCTCAACCTGGATCTCTGACTGTCCGGCTGCGAATTGTCGCAGTGGAGTTGGTATGGTGATTGTGACTAGCATTTTGGTGTCCTTCTGAATGTTCTAATTTGCCTTTAGTCCCGCCCACTGTTTAGAGTCGGGCTACTGCCCGACTGAGCGGGCGGTAGCCCGCTCCTAAACCTAAGGCGTTGTAATTTCCTCTCCGCTAAATCGTGATCGGTCAGGTTCCATCTCCCACGATCTCAAATCGACTGCCTGGCCTTTTTCAACTGAGACAACGATATATGAATAGGTTGGCCAGGCGTGTTCCAAATCGTATTTCGAAGGCACCGCAGGCTCGTCCGGGTGCGAATGATAGAAGCCGACAACGTCCAGACCTTTTTCGCGCGCGTACTTTTCACCTCGCATCAGTTCTTCGGGCCGGATCAGGAAACGGTTGCGTTTGGCTTCCTCTTCGCGCGCGTTTGAAATCGGATAGGTCTCGACCACGATCTTGTGACCGTTGCTTTCGAATTGTCCGAGCATCAGCCCACAGCATTCAAACGGATAGTCGCGCTCGCCGTGCTGGCGCATTTCAGCTAAGTCGTGCGATTCGATGGTAATCATCTTCAGCTTAAGGTCAATGTCGTGGTCAGACTCGCTGCATTGCTGGGAGCGCGGACGGCTCGTCCGCACAGCGTGCGAAAGACGCTCGATTCTCTTTTTAGACACCGAGCCGGTGCGCGCTGCGCGCTCAATGCGTACGGGACGTCCGCGATCCCAGCGAAACACTTTCGCTATGACCCGCTTGCTACTGCAACCGGTTCGGCGGCAGCTCCCAAAGCCTGATCGATATCCGCTATGATGTCGGCTACGCTCTCGATGCCGACCGAAATCCGGACCAGCCCCTCGTTGATTCCCAGTTGCAGACGACGCGCAGGCGATAGATCCCGATGCGATGCCGTCGCCGGATGCAGCACACTCGTGAACACATCACCGAGACTGGTCGAACGGACACAAAGTTTCAAAGCGTCCATGAAACGAAAAGCCGCTGCCTGGGTGTTGTCCTGCAATTCGATCGAAACGAGTGCCGCACGCGAGCCGCGCAAGATTCGCTCGGTCGCATTTTGCGTGTCCGCCGCGCCGGACCCAGGAAAGTAGACTCGGCCAATGCGCGGATGGCCCACCAGGTGCTCAGCCAAGGCGGACGCGTTGTCACAATGCCGATTCATGCGCACCGCCAGCGTCTTCATGCCGCGCAGCAGTTCGTGTGCTTCCCACGGACTAAGCACGCCGCCCACAAGTTTCATGACACCAATCAGGGCCGCGCTATCCGCCTCGTCGCCTGAAACAGCAACGCCGCCCATCGCGTCGGCGTGTCCACCCAGAAACTTTGTAGCGCTGTGCACGACGATGTCGGCGCCATGTTGCAATGGCCGGCACAGATAAGGCGACGCAAAGGTGTTATCGACGATCAGGCGAGCGCCGGCTGCCTGCGCGATCTCTGCGCAAGCGTCGATATCGCAAACCTTCAACAGCGGATTCGAAATGGTTTCCGCAACCAGAACCCTGGGCTTAAGCTCGTTGGCCTTTGCGCGCACAGCCGCAAGATCGCTGAAATCCGCCGTCACGGTTTTGATCCCGAAACTACCGAAGATCGTTTGCAGTAAACTCGTCGTCGCGCCATAAAGATCCTGAGAAGCAAGCACAACCGAGCCCGGTGATAGCTCGCAGGCAAACAGTGCCGCATGCAGCGCCGCCATCCCGGACGAGTAAGCGCATGCGGTCGCGCCACCTTCCGCGCCGCGCATGGCCTCAGCAAAAGCGTTGACCGTGGGATTGCCATAACGGGTGTAGATGAACCCGGGCTTGTCGCCGGCGAATACCTGATCAATCTCGGCCATCGATTCGTAGGTGTAGGTCGCGCTGGCGTAAATCGGCAGCGAAGTAGGCTGACCGGTGGGTACGCCGGTGCGTTCGCCGGCGTGAACCAACTGCGTAGTGATATCCAGGTTGTCTTTGTCGTCGGCCATATCGGCAAAATTTACGAAAGTTTAGGAGCGGGCTACCGCCCGCTCGTCGGGCAGTAGCCCGACTCTAAACAATCCGGCACTAATTCTCACTCAGACCAAAAGCGTTCGCTCAAGTATCTTTCACCTCCATCGCACAGGATGGTAACTACGACCGAGTGTGGGGGCAGACGGCGTGCCAGCGCCAGTGCGGCGACGACGTTTGCTCCCGAACTGACGCCGACAAACAATCCTTCTTCGCGCGACAGGCGCCGAGTCATGGCTTGGGCCTCTTCAGTTTCCACCTCGACGGTTTCATCGGCCAGGTTGGGATCAAAAATGCCTGGCATCCGGGAAGTCGGCAAGTGCTTTAATCCTTCAAGTCCGTGAATCGGCGAATCGGGCTCCATCGAAATAAGACGAATCGCCGGATTGAGCTCTTTCAATCTGCGACCGACGCCGGTGAATGTGCCGCAAGTGCCCAGCCCGGCTACAAAGTGCGTGATCCGCCCGTCCGTTTGTTGCCAAATTTCGTGGCCAGTGCCCTCGTAGTGCGCGCGCCAGTTGGCGTCGTTATTGTACTGGTCCGGATAAAAATATTTTGCTGGATCGCTCATCGACATTTCACGGGCCACGACCTGCGCGCCGTCTGACCCCTGCATGGGATCCGTTTCAATCGTTTCAGCGCCCAGCACTTGCAACATGCGCTTGCGCTCGACGCTGGCATTGGCCGGCAAACAAATAGTTACCGAGTATCCCCGTGCCGCACCGATCATGGCATAGGCAATTCCGGTATTGCCACTGGTGGCATCGAGAATTATTTTGCCCGGATAAAGCCGGCCGCTGCGCTCACCGTCCAGGATCATTGCCAGCGCCGCACGATCTTTAACCGAGCCGCCGGGATTCAAGTGCTCGGCCTTGACCAGGACTTCGACGCCGGCCGGCAAGCCGCGGGCGACCCGTTTCAAAGCCAGCAAAGGTGTGTTCCCGATCTGTGATTCCAGATCGCGGGCGCGCGGTAGCGCCCGTGGTTGAAAAGGTTTGTCCACTTCTTCTTCGGTAATCATTGTTTCCAAAAACGAAACGGCCGCGCTCTTTCCTGAAGGTCGCGGCCGGCTTGCTCAAACTATTTGTCGTGTTAACTAAAGCACCAGTTCTCACGCACGCGAGTCTTGCCCGGACGCTCCTCCAACAGGAGAAGCAAACGTACAGGCGCACCAGTAATAGTAACAAAAGAGTCTGCGTGTCATGTTGAAAACCTGTAAGCAAACTATAGGCGCGGCCCGAAAAGACTGTCAAGGAGCTGGGAAAGACTGTCAAGAAAGTTAATTTCCAGCGGCTCTGCCGCCTGATGTGCGGAAAGCCTATGGCTTTCCGTGGCGGATAATTTTATGAGTCCGAGGCTGCGCCTCGGAGTCTATGAGGCGGAGCCTCAAGAGATATTTTTTCCACTGACCGGAAAGGCAGAGCCTTTCCGCACATCAAGGGGCACAGCCGCGAGTTTCACCAACTAGCCAAATACTCTCGCAAAGTTTGATACATCACCTCAAAAGATTCAGCGCAAAACAGCACCGGCTGAAAGTGTGTCGGGTCATAGTCATGTCGAGCCGCGGCATCAAGATCCAGCGGACGCAAGTCGGCTTCGTGCATCTTTTCCAACTCTCCGGCTGAAGACAGAAGACCTGTGCCGTACGCCTTCACCCGACCATCTTCCTGCAACACGCCAAACTCAATCGTGAACCAATAGATGCGTGACAATCTCTCCAGCGCCTCAGCGGAGGTTGTTCGTTTCACCGCTTTTCCGAACAGACGATTAAGCTCAGCCAGGCGCGGGCTCGCCAGGGTTACGCCGTGCCCAACTATTTCATGGACCACGTCGGGCTCCGGTGTGTAGAGTGGCGTCGAATGATGCCGAATATACTGCGTGCAAAGAAAGACGCCGTCAGCAAGATTTTCCAGAAAGACTCGCGGCTGGACCAGACCGGCCACCGGTTCGAGACGAAAGCCACTGATCGCTAAAACCTTCTCATTTACTTCGCTTAACTGCGGAATGCGATCCGGCAGGAAGTTCAACTGCTTGAGGCATTCGAGGTATTCCGCGCATGCGTGCTGCTGTTGTGCCGGTTGCAGAGCTTGCCAGATCGCGAACCAGACCCGATGTTCCTCGCTCGTATAAGGAGCATTCGGGATGGGATCGCCGGGGTGATACGTCAGCGCGATTTGTGCAATCTGGTTGCGTCTCTGCCGGTAGGCGAGATCCCGAAAGCCCGGATGATCGGGATCGAGTTGCACGATTGTATTTCGATCGGCAACGGCCTCGTCCGGATCAGCGGCTACCGGACGCATGTCAACGTGATCGGAAAGAAGTTGCGTGGTTTGGTTGGCGGTCATCTTGAGCTGCTCCTTTTTGGAGTGCGGCTACTTGTCGCCG
>JAWWPL010000097.1:0-8668 GCA_033850605.1 Blastocatellia bacterium
TCTTCAACGAAATGTATGTGGTTGAGCGGCTGGTTAAAGCGGTGAGTGAGATTGACTACCCGCACGACCGGATGGAGATTCAGGTTCTTGATGATTCGACCGACGAAACGGTGGCCCTCGCTCGCGCGACCGTCGCGAAGTACGCCGCGCGCGGTTTCGATATTCACCACACCCACCGCGAAGATCGTACGGTATTCAAAACCGGAGCGCTGGAAAACGGCATGAAGACTGCGAAAGGCGATCTCATCGCGATCTTCGATGCTGACTTTGTGCCGAAGCCGGATTTCCTGCGCAAACTGATTCACCACTTCACCGATCCGATTGTCGGCTGTGCCCAGATGCGCTGGTCGCACATCAACGGTTCTTACAACCTTTTGACCCGTCTGCAGACGATCATGCTCGACGGCCACTTTGTGGTTGAGCAAACCACGCGGAATCGCGCAGGTAACTTTTTTAACTTCAACGGCACTGCCGGCATCTGGCGGCGGCAGGCGATTGAGATGAGCGGCGGTTGGCAGCACGATACGCTGACCGAAGATACGGATCTGAGTTTTCGCGCGCAGTTGATGGGATGGCGATTTGTCTATCTGCTGGATGAAGACGCGCCGGCCGAAATTCCGGTTGAGATCAATGCCTTCAAAGCACAACAGCGCCGCTGGGCCAAGGGGGTCCTGCAAGTCTGGTTCAAACTCTACCGGCGCATCTGGCACGCGCCGCTGGCGCTGCGAGTAAAGTTAGAGATGTTCTTTCGTCTCACGGGCAACATCAGTTACCCGTTAATGATCGTGGCCAGTTTTTTGCAATTTCCGCTGTTGTTGGTTCGTTATAACCAGGGTTTGCATCAACTGATGGTGCTTGATGTGCCTTTGCTTTTCTTCTCGACAGTGTCGGTCGTTCTTTTTTACGGCACCGCTGTTTGGTATCTGGACAAAAAGCGGACTATGCGCCTGCTGCACTTACCGCTGGTAATGGGTCTTGGGATCGGGCTGGCTTTCTCAAACGCACGGGCAGTCCTGGAAGCACTGGCCGGCGTCAAGTCTGACTTTGTGCGGACGCCCAAGTACCGGGTAGAGAACGCCACCGATGAGTCATGGAAGGGCAAGAAGTACAAACGCAAGCACGGTTGGTTACCACTGCTTGAGTTGAGCTTTTCGCTCTATTTTGTTTTGGCGATTGCTTATGCGGTGCGGATGCACATGTGGGGCCCGATTGCCTTTCTCATGTTGTTCTGCTTCGGCTATGGATACATGGGGACGATGAGTCTGCTGCAAACCTCGGGCGCCCGGCGCCTGACGTCCTTCTGGCGTCCCGCGGCCAAGATCAGCTAAATCGTGTCAGAAGCCCGACCGTCGGGAGGGCCAGACCCGGAGCGGGGCCCCTCCCTGACGGTCGGGCTTCTGACACTCAACAAAAAGTAACCCGATCCGCCTGCTGGGCGTCTTAAGTACCGAACTCGCAGGAAAGTCTCAATCGCGCAGACAAGCGAACACAACTTAACGGAGGATTTTTATAATGAGAAGATTGTTTTTGATCGCCGGACTGACGGCCGCGCTTGGCCTCGCCGTAGTGGCCGCCAGCGCTTTCGCTCCGGCCAATTTCGCCGGTACCTGGTCGCTGGATAAAGCAAAGAGCCAGGGCCTTTCGCCCCGCATGCAGAATGCCGAGAGCGTGATCTGGACGATCACCCAGGATGGCAAAACGATTTCTATCGACAGCAAGGTGACCGCAGGTCAGCCTCCGGCTGGTGGGGGCGGCGGCGGCGGTGGTGGCGGCATGGGCGGCGGACGTGGCGGCGGCCCGACTGGTCCGCAGGTCTACAACCTTGATGGCAACGAAAGTACTTCGGATGTCACCTTCGGACAAAACACAGGTAAAGCCACAATCAAAGCCACCTGGTCGAACAATGGCGGCACGCTTGAATTGTCGCGGAAGACCACTTTCCAGGGTCAGAATGGCGAAGTCACACAATCAAACGACCAGAAGCTTTCGTTGAGCGGCGATGGCAAAGTGCTAACGGCCGTACAACACAGCGATGGCCCGCGCGGTCCCCAGGATTCGACACTGGTCTTTAATAAGCAGTAACCAACCCCCGCTAATTTGGCGACCTGCGAAGGTCTCCAGACCAGATCGACAGAGCTGAAGGCAAACGCCGGCAGCTCTGTCGTTTCTATTTTAGGCATTCGCCCGACCCAAAGGTATGGCTCACCGCGTTAGATATGTGTAAGACGGAGCCCTCCCTTACGGTCGGGCTAGTGCCCCGGTGATTAATAAGATCAAACCTCGAAACATCGAACGCCCCCCGCGAAAATGTATTAGTTCGCCTTCAGCGAGACGTCGAGCTTGAAGCGACTCTCTCCCACACTCATCGCTTTCACCTCTTTACGATCCGGCGAATGCCGCGAACCAATCATTCGCGCTGGACTCAGGACGCTTTCGGCGATCGCGGCCCGGGCGCTGCTGGTTGGATTCAATTCAAACCAGCTCGCCGCCGGCTGGCCGCCGATCGTGAGACCTTGTGCAGTCACAACCTGCACTTGAAGTTGATCCGGCGGGTCTCCCCAATATGAGATGGGAAACATTTGCATGCGAACCTCCGCGCGCGCGGGCAAGAGCAGCGCGTAGAAACCACCGGTGCCAAGGAAGTGTCCGACAATGACGCGACCGCTACCACGCGGCGCAAACACTTCCACAGTGTCGACGCCGCCTTTGGTTAGCAGCGCCGAAATTCCGGGACCAAGATTACTGGGCAACAGAAACCAAAGCGGTCGAGACTGATAGTTATGAAGCGTGATATCGAAATAGAGTTCGGCTAGAGGCGGTTTGCGCAGGCGCATTTCGCGGAATGTGATTTCCGCGGGAGCACGAGGACCGATCACTTTGACTTCGGCTATATCGAAGAAGAAGTGCTCGGGGACACTTGCTGCTTGGGGCGTCTGAGAAGGTGAGCCCCGCGAGTACCCGAGAGTGCCGGTAACCCTAACCTGCTGGCCCTTGAAAGTATCAAGGTTCTTCATCCTGTCGCTGTCAGACTCGTGCCTGGCATAAACATAGATACCCCAATGATCAAAAGTAACGATCCAGCCGAGTTTGGCGGAAGCCAACCTTCCTTCGACCGTGATCCGGCGACCGACCTGACGCATCATTTTACGTTTGAAGCAGGCAAAATCTGAGCTGTTACATTTGGGACTTGCCTCGATCACGGTGGTGCAGAGGACGAAGGCAAAGATAATAACCAGGCTGGATATTGCTGCAGGCTGTGCCTGAAACCTTTTCGTATACATCATTTTTTCCCGGTTGAGACTCGGAGTTAGGGCGATTTGATTCCAAATCCAATCGCTTCAGCGCCGCCCGCCTCTAGCTCATCAATCACAGCGACAATCGATTTGATCTCAATCGTGGCAGGCGCCAGGATCTTCGCGTCAGAGTTCGCATTGAGTCGAGGCTTGCTCGATGAATTGCTGGCAGCAGAGTGGCAACCCGCCGATAAGAACATTAGAAAAACGATCGCGAAGCTCTTCATCCTTCACTAATCTCGAAGAAGGCACTTGCCTCTGATGATTCTTGGATTCACCTGGATCGAATCGCGCGAACTGCGAAAGGCAACGTCAACGATTATACGATAGGATTCACTTGAGTTTTACCGAGTTAAGAAAGCGCTGAACCCGCGCGTCCGATTCGCTGGCGCCGCTGATGTCGATCGTATAGTAGTGCGCCTTGCTCGCCTGAACTACGAGCACGCTTTCCATTCGTTCCGCACAAGAGACGCGAGCGTAAGAGTAGACTTTGCGCGGCTGGCCGTTGACCTCGTCTTTCCGCAACAGCTTAAGCTCAAAACTGTTTGTCAGACCTTCATCCAACCAACCTCCGCTGCGAGAGCGCACAAAGAACCGCGTTACGGCATTCAGAACTCCATCAACTACGCTCGGATCCAGCGTGGTTGCCGGACGAGCGATTGAGTGGATTGTGTACATTACACCTTCGCTGGCAGCGGCGTAGCCACTTCCGCGAGCGCACACATTGTCCGGTAAATCTACGATTAGGTCTTCATCAGGAGAGAAGCTTTTCCAATTGCGCTTTTCCTGGATTGCGGCGGTTCCGTCCACCTCTCGGAAACATCCCTTTTGGGGAGATGGTGACTCTTGTGGCGGGGGTGCCACCGAGGTTGCTTCAGTTTTCTCCTGGGGAATGGGAACGGGAATGGGAACCGGCGCGACCAGGGTAGACAATTCAAGTTCATGCGGAGTGAAAGCGCTCTTTACTGCATCATCCAAAGAGGTTTCGGCCTTGAACGTCACGAGTTCTTGTGCTTCTCTTACCGCATCTTTCGTCGTGAACGCGTCGTTCCCTTCTCGTTCTTCATTCTGTCTGGCCCACTTCTTTTCTTCCTCAGCCTGGCGCTTCGCACTGAGGTCCGTCTCCTGCTTAGCGGCGTCATCAGCCTGCCGTTCATAAGAAGCCTTCTGCGCTTCGTTGTGCGCGAATCGCGCCAGCTTGGCCGCTTCTCTCAACAGGGTAGCTTTGTATGACCAGGCAGATTCGTTGTTTCGATCGAGAGTTATGGCGTGATTCGTATCGTCGAGGCCTTTTGATACGCAGCCCGCAGCTTTTTCGAGCTCGGCCTTGTCAGGCCCGGCATCTTTTGACGTGATCCGGTAGGCGCAGTCCCAGGATAGTGAAGCCAGCACTGCGTAAAGCTCACTGCGCTCCCCGCGTGGGCGAGTGGAGTCTAAAGCGCGTCTTTGAATTTCTTTGCGCTGCTCGTCGGCGCCCATCTGCCGGTACAGAATAAGTACAAACTTATCGAGTTGAGCTCGTTCCTCCCCGGAAATCGTCGGGTTACTCGAGACTCGCTGATAAGCCTCAATGGCTTTTCTTGCAACCGTGGCGTTCTCGGCTGATTCTTTGCCGATCTTAATTTGCGCGGCCAGACTCGCAGCCAAAAACTTCTGCGCATAAATATTTTTCGGGTCTGACTGCAGCAGCCGTTCGAGCTTCTTTTCAGCAGAGCCGTAATCGCCCTTGTCCATGTCGCAGAGAGCTGCGCGAATGTCTGTCGAATTCTTCGTTGCGGTTTGTTCGGAAGGCAGGGTTTGGGGGCTGGCCCTGGCGCACAGTAAGAATATTGCTGCCACGACTAAACTGTTTCGCATGAAAGTAAATTGCATCGAATCGTAATCTGTCGAACACTCAGCGCCGATAGACAACGGGCTTGCCGAGCATATGCCCTTTGGGTATCGACAGCAATCAAAAGCTTGCAAACGTGGTGGCGCGCATTCTCAATCGCAGTTACAATTGGCCCTCGTGCCGACCCGATTCAGATGGAGCCTCATTTCAGACGAGCGACTGCTGGACACTCGTATCTGCGATCTGCCGATACGGATTAAGGGATCGTTTCTCGAGCCTCACATAAAGCGCCTCTATAGCGAACTGAACGACCGCGGCATTCGTTTCAAGCCGCACGTGTGGTTGTCGGCGGAATGGTTTACGCCCGATGGCGTGCCGGGATTCGCTATTCCTTTTTATTTGGCGCATCCGCGTTTGATGAAGCTCGAACGAAAACAAATGCTGGAGGTCGAAGGAGGCACCGACGTCCAGTGCATGCGCATCCTGCGTCACGAGGCCGGTCATGCCATCGACAACGCCTTTCGTTTGCACTTCAAACGGCGCTGGCACCAGGTGTTCGGCCTGTTCACGCAACGCTATCCGGATTCCTACAAGCCCAAACCGAACAGCCGGCGATATGTTCTCAATCTGGATGCGTGGTATGCGCAGGCGCACCCGGCTGAAGACTTCGCCGAAACATTTGCGGTTTGGCTGCAACCACGCTCAAACTGGCGAAGGCGCTATCGCAGTTGGCCGGCGCTGCGCAAGCTGGAATACATCGACGAAGTGCTCAACGAGATTGCCGGCACGCGGCCGAAGAACCGGGTGCGCAGAAAAGTCGAAACGCTGCCTGAGATCAAAGTTACTTTGCGCGAGCACTATGAACGCAAGCAACGTCTATATGAATTTCAGTGGCCGGCTTACCTGGACGCGGATCTGCGGCGCATCTTCTCTACCGACCCGCCCCGGAAGTCGCGCCTGACGGCAGTCAGCTTTCTTCGCTCAATTAAGCGCGAAGTCGAGCAGTTGGTAGGCGACGGCACCGGCGTGCACAAGTACGCTATCGATCACGTATATGAACTGATGATTGAACGCGCGGGCCAATTGAAACTGCGTTTTAAGGGCAGCCGTGAACATGCCAAACGCGAAACGATGATCATGCTTACGGTGCAAACCATGAACGTGATCCATTCCGGTTACCACAGGATTTCATTGTGAGCACAGAAACCTTCAAGAAACTTCGGGTCATAGTCTTGTGCCACGAAGATCTGGTCCCGCCGGACAGCATCGAGGGTCTGAGCGCGAAAGAGATCGCGCCCTACAAGACGGAATGGGACGTAATCTCGACCCTGAAAAAAATCGGCCACGACGTGTTGCCCGTGGGCGTCTATAACAATCTGGGAGTAATCGGCAATGCTTTGATGGAACATAAGCCGCACATTGCTTTCAACCTGCTGGAAGAATTTCACGGCTATCCGCTTTACGACCAGCACGTGGTTAGCTATCTCGAGTTGATGAAGCAGCCGTACACGGGATGCAATCCGCGCGGCCTCACCATCTGCCGCGATAAGGCGCTTTCAAAAATGGTGCTCGCTTATCACCGCATTCATGTGCCCGCCTTCGCCGTCTTTCACATGAACCGCAAAGTGAAACGATCGAAACGGCTGAAGTTTCCGCTGCTGGTGAAATCAATCAGCGAGGAGGGTTCAGTCGGTATTGCCCAGGCATCGATCGTGAATGACGATGAAAAGCTGGCCGAGCGGGTCGAGTTCATTCATCGCGTCACCAAGACGCATGCGATTGCCGAACAGTACATCGCGGGCCGCGAAATCTACGTCAGCGTGATCGGCAATCAGCGTCTGCAAACCTACACTCCGTGGGAACTGGTGATTGAAAAACTTCCTGAGGGCGCTCCCAACATCGCTACCTCAAAGCTGAAATGGGATCCGGCCTATCAAGAGAAAGTCGGCGTGGTTACCAAGGCAGCCAAGATCGACAAAGCCATGACCGAAAAGATCGAGCGCCTGTCGAAAAGAATTTATCGGACACTTTTCCTGAGCGGTTACGCGCGGCTCGACTATCGCGTGACGGACGACGGGCAGATCTATGTGCTGGAAGCCAATCCTAATCCGCAAATTGCGCACGCGGAAGATTTCGCCGACTCGGCCAAACACTGCGGTGTCGACTATGAAGGACTACTGCAAAAGATCATAGCGCTCGGTCTGCGATATCGCACCGGCGCCTAGTGCGGGGATTCTAATCTGTGACTGGGGCGAACGCACCAGACTGAAGTGTGGATTGGAACCTCGGTGTTTTCCCCTCCCTTTGGGAGGGGTTAGGGGAGGGTGCGAAGCTTAGCGCGAGTGGTTTTTTAAGCATCGTGATGTGTATCCAGGACGAAACCATATCAAAGTAGGTTCTCGCTCAGGCCCTCACCCCAACCCTCTCCCAATGGGAGAGGGAGAAACGAACAAACAGTCTAGGCTCCAATAAAAGAAAACGCGCCTCGGAAAACTCATGGTTCCGAAGCGCGTCTTTTTCCACCCTGCGAAGCGATTTAGTTATTACCTGTTACCGCTCCACTGCTCGCACCGACCACCACGTCCTGGTTCGAACCGCCGAAGCTGACGCCGATCAATTCGGCAACGCCGCCTTTGTCGAGCGTTCTCACCGCGGTATTCTTGGCCTTCTCGCTGCGCGCTTGAAGTTGCGCAGTTGTCTTGGCCTTAACCTTACCACTCTTAAGAATGGCCAGCTCGCCGGTTTGCTCGTTGAATCTGACCTGGTAATCTCCGGCTTTCACCAGCGTGCCGTTGACCATCACATCTGAAGTGAACGTCACGGTTTCGGTCTTCACCTTGTCTTTGGCTGCGGCGAAAACCGCGATCGACGCCAGCGCGCAAATCATGAGTGCCGCTAATGTGCCCTTCAAGAAAACTTTCATTACTTTCCTCCCTGTGTTTTGAACCCTGCTCCTTACGCCTGGGCGTTTGAGTTATCTTCTTCGTTCTTCTAGTTAGTGATAACGCGCCGAGAAAGGTTGCAGTTTCAAAATTAACTTTTGACGTCACTAAATAAACGAAACTGTATAGGAAGTTGTAGGAGCATCCAGGGGATTGAATGATTCGAACGATCATTCAGAAATATTTTCAGCGTTCAGCCAATCGCGGGTCATGTCGCACCACAGCGCCAACCCGCGCCATGAATTGAAACGTGAATAGAAACGTGAAATCTTTTTGTCGCTCGCGACACGACCCTGATTGCGCAAACGCGCAAACTGCGCGCGTGTCCATGAATCCAACGCCAGACCATCGTAGCGGCCGATTAACTTCAGCAGGTTTTCGGCCGCGTAGTTGCCCACGCCTTTGACGCTCTTCATTTCTTTGATCAAATCATTCAAGGGAAGCTCGCTGGTAATCCACGCTTCGACGTTGAGCGATCCGGACGCGACCCGTTGCGCCAGTTCAGCGAAGTACGGCGCACGATAGCCAGAGCGAATTTGATCGCGGAAAAAACTTTCGGGCTTTTCGGCCATGGCCGCGGCCGTAGGGAAAGACTTGCGGCC
>JAWWPL010000102.1:0-14297 GCA_033850605.1 Blastocatellia bacterium
CAAGTTGCGACCCGGTCGCTACCGCTCCCGGTACTGACTCCATGCCGTCCTCGGACTGTCTTCCGCAAACTAAAACACCACCCAGGTTTTCCGGCTCTTGCAAATACCAACCAAACTAGAAGGCGGGCCGTAGCCCGCCTCAAAACGTTCATTTGAAATTAATAGGTCTTCACGCCTCGGCGGGTTTCAACTTTGGTGGCTTTTTCTTGGTACTCTTCGCGTCAGGTGGAGGGCCTTCGTCTTCCGACCTGGTCATCCGATTGATGATGAACTGTTGCAGGAAGCCCACGATATTTCCTACCAGCCAGTAAATCAAAAGCCCGGCGGGCGCGCTCCACAAAATGTAAAGCATCATCATAGGCATGCCTATGGCCATCATCTTGCGCTGCATGGGATCCGCCGAAGGCGCGGGCGTCATCAACTGCAAAATTATCATCGAGCTGGCAAAGAGCAGCGGCAGAATGCGAATGAAGCCGAAAATGTAAGGCTCAGGCCCGGACAGGTCGGGAATCCACAAAAAACTCGCCTGGCGAAAATCGATCGAAATCGTGATGGCGCTATAAAGCGCAAACAGAAACGGCATCTGAATCAGCAAAGGCAGACATCCGCCTAGCGGGTTCGCTTCTTTCATCAGCCGCAGTTGCTCCATCTGCAACTCTTTCATTTTGGGGTCGGTCGACTTCATCCCCTTCAGCTTCTCTTGCAGCTCTTTCATCCGCGGGGCGTACTTCTGCGCCTTTTTCATCTTCCGTGACGATTGCCATTTGAGCGGGAAGAAAAGCGAGTAGATGAAGATGGTGAACAGAATGATCGCGACACCATAACTGCCCGTGACCCGTTGCAATCTGTCGATCGCGAACAGGATCGGCACAGCCAGGAAGCGGCGCATGCTGCCGAGAAAACCAAAATTGATGGCTTCGCCCAGATCGACCTGTGGTCCGCCGAGTTGTTTGATATCTTCACTAGCCGCGGCCAAAAGTCGATGGTCTTTTGGGCCGGCATAAATTTCTGTCTTCGCGCCGTCAGTCGACACCGGAACCAAACCGGTAACCAGAAAACGCTGTTCGGCGTTGCCGTCGGTCTTGTGTTCGTATGCGATCGTCCGGTACTCAAGGCCGGTGGTTGGCTTTGTCGGCACTGCGATCATGCCAAAGTAGGTGTCATCCACACCGGCCCACTGCACATTGCCGTCGATCGTCTCGCGATCGGCAGGCTTGTTCACCACCGACTTGATTCCGATGCCCTCAAGTATCCAGTTGATGGTGCCGGTGCTCTTTCGATCTGAGTGAACTTGGACTGCATTGATGCGACGCACCTGGCCGTCAAGCACAGCGACCCCTTCGGGCGCGAAAGAATAAAACGTGTAGTGATCGATGCCCTGGTCGCCGATGTTGGGCCCGATCACCAACTGCGCTTTGGGCACGGGCTGATTGTTCCGCGTCAGTCTGACTTCGATTTCGGCGATATAGCGGTCGGCAAAGAACGTCATCCGCTTGTTGACATCGAGCCCGGTCAGATCGTCATGCACGGTGAACTCGATCTGTTTCGACCCGTTGGGAATATCTATAGTCGCGTCGCCTGATTCAGAGTTCGTTCCTGAAACCTTGAAATTCCGGTTCGCCAGCAGGCCATCGACGGCCGCATCGCCGGTCACGATTTGAAACGTGCGGAAGAGTTGTTCAGGAGCGACTCCGGCAGGCGGTGTCGAAATTAGTTCCAGCGGCTTCGGGTTAATCTTTGTCGAGCCGGCTGCGTTGAGTTCACGCCAGCTGCCGTCGCTGCGTCTCACCTTTTTTACAATCCAACTGGTCGCCACGGCCCCGTGCGTATCGAAAGTGGCGTCGTAGAGCGGGGTAGTAATCCGCAGTTTTCGTGGCGGAACGTTATCGGGTGTGGGCGCTGGAGATGCTCCCGGCGATGGAGATGCCGATTGCACGGCCTGCGCCGGTGTTGGGGTAGTGCCTACTGTCGCTGGCGACGTTGGCTGTGCCGAACTCTGCGCTACCGCTTGATTGTTGGCGTTGGCATTCGCATTCGGCTGCGGAGGTTTGACCGGCGGGAAAAGGACGTTCCACAAAATCAGGACCGCCGCTGAAGCGACCAGGGCCACGATGAATCTTTGTTGCTGTTGCATTCGAACTTTCTAAGGCGAACTATTTGGAGTGCGCTGACTCGTCAGCGCTTTGGTACGGCGCGACAAGTCGCGCCTCTTAAAAGCGGCGACAAGTCGCCGCACTCCATAACTACTTCACCGGATCGTGACCGCCCGCACAAAACGGTTGACAGCGCAAAAGTCGCCATACCGCCATGCCGGTCCCGCGCAACGCACCATGACGCTCAATTGCTTCACGCGCGTATTGGGAACAAGTAGGAACAAAGCGACAAGACGGCGGCAACCACGGCGAGATTACTGCTTGGTAGAACTTCAAGAGCGAAATAAGAATGACGCCCATCGGTCTTACTAGTGGCACAGACTTCAGTCTGTGATGAATCCATCGTCACTAGTGAATCACAGACTGAAGTCTGTGCCACAACATCATCCGCTGCGCCGCTCGGCTTCCGTTACTTGCGCGATGATCCTACGAAACTCGCGAAAGCGATGTTCCTCGTCTGAGACGAGTAAGGATCGTTTCGCGTTCAAAACCCAGTCGTAGGTTTGCTGCAAACCCTTCAGGTCGGCTGCGCTGCGGCGAAAAAGTTCACGCAACAGACGCTTGGCCCGGTTGCGATCGACCGATTTGCCAATCGCCTTGGTCGATGCCGTAACGCCCAAACGCTGCTCAGTTACTTGGTTCTTGCGCAAAAAAGCGGCCAGCAGCCGGCCGTCATAGCGTTGCCCTTCGGCATAAACTTTTTGGAACTCGGCCCGAGCGTGCAGCCGGCGCCGCTTCGGCAACGCCTCGCTGACTTTCATCGGCGCCACATCAATGCTCGGGACCAATGATTTTAATAATGCGCCGGAGTGAGCCGCTTGCGGCCCTTGGCGCGGCGGCGCTTGATCACCAGGCGGCCGTTCTTGGTCGCCATGCGCGCGCGAAAACCGTGCGTCTTGGCACGGCGGCGATTGTTAGGTTGAAAGGTTCGCTTCGGCATAGATAATAATTCCCCCGTTCAAGGAAAAGACTTAGCGTAACGGCGCGGCAATGCGATGTCAAGGAAGGCCGCAACGCTCCTTGACGCGTCGCAAAATCGCGTGTTAGCCTTCAAGGCTTTTGACGTGTGCAAGTAGCGCAGACTGCCGGTCTGCGCAGGCTGGCTGCTTGCGCTACAAAATTCCCAGCTAAAGAACCGTCATAATGGTCTATCCGCTCGGCTTTGCCGAAAACTCAATTCAACTTGTGCCCGATGGCACGTTAGTCGTGCACGTTTTACTGATCCTGGTGATGGTGTACGTGCTGAACGCGACGCTGTTCAGGCCCATCAACCGGATCCTGGCAGCGCGCGAGAAACGCACCCGCGGCCGGCTGAGCGAAGCGCAGGAGATATTGGCCGGCGTCAGCGAGAAGCTGGCTGAATACGAACGGGCCCTGCGCGCGGCGCGAACTGAAGCCTACGCACTCTCTGAACATGAGCGCGCCGCCGCTTTGAAGGATCGGCAAAGAGATCTCGATGAAATGCGCGCGCAGCTGACCGCATCGACCGCATCGGAAAAGGAAGCTATCAAGGGCCAGGCCGATTCAGCGCGCGTCAGTTTGGATGCAGAAGCGCGCCACATCGCCGTCGAGATTGGTTCGCGCGTTCTGGGCCGGCCGGTCAGCGGCGCGGAAATGAACTGAACGATTTTTCGAGTCCTCTGAAAACCAGATGTTAATTGCTTTTATCATCGCCGAGGGGCAGGGTTGGTGGGCGCGTCTGGAGCCCTACCTCGACTATCCGGGATTTGAAGCCTGGAAGTTTGTTAACCTCGCTGTGTTCGTGGTGGTGCTCGTGATTGCGATGCGCAAATTTGGCGTGCGTGAGATTTTTCGCGATCGCAAGGAAACCATCGTGCGCGAGCTGGCTCGGGCCAGGGAAGAGCGTGACGCTGCGTTGGCGAAACTCAAAGAAGTCGAAGAGCGCCTGGCACTCCTCGGTACCGAGGTTGCTAATATCAAAGAGCAGTCTGTGGCCGAAGCCGCGGCAGAGCGCGAGCGCATAGCCGAGTTGACCAGGATCGAGATCACCAAGCTTGGTGAACAAGCAACCCGGGAAATCGAGAGCGCCGGAAAGGCTGCTAAAAAGGAGTTGCGGCGTTACGCCGCCGAGCAGAGTGTGCGCCTGGCCGAAGAAATTGTCCGCCGGGAAATGCGCCCGGAAGACGATGCTCGCTTGATCGCGAATAACATCGAGGAAATCGGGGGGCCAGCGCAATGAGTGTGCAGACCGTCGCACGTCGCTATGCCTCGGCGCTGGCGGATGTCGTACTGAAGAACGGCCAGGCCCCGGAAGTTCAGGAAGAGCTGCTCGCCTGGAAGAAAATGTTTCAGACGAGTCCGGCGCTGGCGGAAGTCTTTGGCAATCCCACCATTGCTCTCGATCAAAAGCGGGCCGTGCTCAACAAACTCATCGAACGTGCGAAGCCCTCTTCTACCACAGCCAATTTCCTGAAAGTGCTGCTGCAGAACCAGCGGCTCAACGACCTCGCTGAAATCAATCAAAAGTTTGCGGAAATACTTGATATACGTGCCGGGATGGTCGCTGCTACGGTGACCACGGCGCGCATCGTGCCGGACAATGCACAGCAACGTTTACATGCGAAGCTTTTGTCAGTCACCGGCAAAAAAGTACGTATCGACTTTACGACAGATTCGGAATTGATTGGCGGCCTGGTGACTCGCATCGGCTCGACTATCTATGACGGATCTGTGCGGAATCATTTGCAGCAGATAAAGGAAAAGATGGCAGGCTAAGCATTGCCGATTGCCAATTTAAGATTGCCGATTGAAAAAGATGAAATCGGCAGTTGGCAATCGAAAATCGGAAATGACTCATGGAACCAATTAAAGCAAACGAAATCAACGAAATCATTCGCCAGCAGATCGAGAACTTCGAAACCGGTGTCACGGTAAGCGAGGTCGGTACTGTAATCAAGGTGGGTGACGGCATCGCCGAGATTCACGGGCTCGAAAAAGTCATGGCCGGCGAACTCATCGAGTTTCCCCACGAAGTCCGCGGCCTGGCGCTGAACCTGGAAGAAGACAAGGTGGGCGCGGTGCTGTTCGGCGACTTTCAAAAGATCAAAGAGGGCGACCTGGTCAAGCGCACCGGACACATCATGCAAGTGCCCGTGGGCCAGGCTCTGATTGGCCGCGTGATGGATGCCCTGGGCAATCCCATCGACGATCGGGGACCGATTCTGACCGACGAGTACAACGCGGTCGAGCGGATTGCTCCCGGCGTGGTCGATCGTCAGCCCGTGAAAGAGTCTCTGCCAACTGGTTTGAAGGCAATCGATTCGATGGTGCCGATCGGACGGGGACAGCGCGAACTAATCATCGGAGACCGTCAAACCGGCAAGACCGCTGTGGCTGTTGACACGATCATTAATCAGCGCGGCAAGGACGTCATATGCATCTATGTCGCGATTGGCCAGAAGGCTTCGACCGTCGCGCAAGTGGTAAAGACGCTGCAGGATTTTGGCGCGATGGACTACACGATTGTAGTAAAGGCGACTGCTTCCGATCCGGCAGCGATGCAGTTTCTCGCGCCCTACTCGGGAGCGGCCATGGGCGAGTATTTTCGTGATCGCGGCCAGCACGCCCTGACCATCTATGACGACCTTTCGAAACAGGCGGCCGCCTACCGCGAGATTTCGCTGCTGCTGCGGCGTCCGCCGGGCCGCGAAGCTTATCCCGGCGACGTTTTCTACCTGCACTCGCGCCTGCTTGAGCGCGCCGCAAAACTTTCTGACTTGAAGGGCGGCGGCTCGTTGACCAGTTTGCCGATTATCGAAACGCAGGCGGGTGACATCTCGGCTTACATTCCGACCAACGTGATTTCGATTACCGACGGCCAGATATTTTTGGAGGGCGATCTTTTCAACGCGGGCATTCGCCCCGCAATCAACGTCGGTAATTCAGTCTCGCGCGTCGGCGGCGCGGCTCAGATCAAAGCCATGAAGCAGGTCGCTGGCAGCTTGCGTCTCGATCTGGCGCAGTATCGGGAACTGGCGGCATTCGCCCAGTTCGGATCCGATCTCGACAAAGCCACGCAGGCCCAGTTGGCACGTGGCCAGCGTCTGACCGAAATTCTGAAACAGCCGCAGTACCAGCCGATGGACGTCGAGAAGCAGGTGCTGATTATCTGGTCGGCCATCAATGGCTTTACCGACGATGTGGCGATCGAAGACATTCGCAGGTTCGAAACTGAGCTGCAAAGCTTTATTGAGAATTCGCATCCCGGCGTGCTGCAAAAGATTCGCGAAAAGAAAGCCATCACTGACGAGATCCAGAAGGACCTGGAGCAGTCGTTGAAGGATTTCAAGGATCGCTGGGCTGAGGCTGCGCGCGCGGCGGCCGCGTAAGTGGCACAGACTTCAGTCTGTGATTACTTTGAATCAGGTCAATTTGTGAACGGAACCACACAGACTGAAGTCTGTGCCACATCAAATGGCAAACCTCTTAGACATTCGCCGGCGTATTAAGTCGGTCAAGAACACGCAGCAGATCACCAAGGCCATGAAGATGGTTTCGGCGGCGAAGCTGAAGCGCGCGCAGGATCGCGTTGTCAATGCGCGTCCCTTCGCCAACAAAATGACCGAAGTGCTCGCCTCTCTGGCCGCGCAAATCCCGGAAGATTTTCATCATCCCTTACTCGATGTGCGCGGGGACGAACGTTATCTCGTGGTCTTGATCACGGCGGACAAGGGATTGTGCGGCGCCTTCAACACCAATTTGATCAAGGCGGGTCAGACCTTTCTGAAAGAAAACTCAGGCAAGAAGATCGAGTTGCTCGCAGTGGGCCGCAAAGGACGCGACTTTTTCAAGCGGCGCGCGAAAATCGCCGGTGAATATGTAGGCCTCTCCGGCAAAGGGCGAATCGATTTTTCAGAAGCGCTCGACGTGGCGCATGACGTGGTCAAGCGATTTACGGAAGACGAAGAGCTCGACAGAGTATTCCTGATCTTTGCCGAATTCAAATCCGTGTTGAGTCAGCGCATAGTGGTCGAGCAACTCCTGCCCATCTCTCGCACCACTGAGACCGCGGAGGACACTGCCGCCGCCGAAACGCAGGACTATATTTACGAACAACCCCCGGCGGAAATCTTTAGCCGGCTGCTGCCGCGCCTGGTCGAGACGCAAATCTTTAGGGCCCTGCTTGAATCAGTCGCCTCGGAACAGGGCGCGCGGATGACTGCCATGGATGCTGCTTCAAAGAACGCCGGCGATTTGATCTCTTCGCTCACGCTCAACATGAATCGCGTGCGCCAGGCGGCCATTACTCGGGAGATCATCGAAATCGTCTCCGGCGCTTCGGCACTTTAAACTCAGGAATCCTACGGCAGAGAAGGGTTCCCATTTTGAGGTGCTTGGCTTGCCAGTTAAGGAGATCCACGAAATTACACAAAGCATTAGTTTTGTTCGTGTGAATTTGTGGATCGCTCTTCCCCAGCCCACAAAAAATACGAAACCAAATCAGCCTGCCACTCAAAAGACACTTACTTCATCCTTCTTCCAGTGACTGTCAAGTCGATTTTTCCGCGCGCTCGACATAAGCTAATCTCAGCAGATTCGGTCGCTCGGTTAGGAGTAATCAAGGCATGTGTCTGGGGTGAAGAGAGCGATGACTGACGACCGGCTTCACTAATTCGAGATGCGACATCAATCCCTGGCGCGATACGGCCCATTGATACTCTGGGCAGTGCTAATTTTCATTGGTTCAACCGATTTGCTTTCGGCCGCGAACACCGGCGGCGTCCTGGTGCGCCCGGTGCTCTGGCTGTTTCCTCATGCCAGCGAAAGAACTGTCGCGATTTATCAGCTCGTCACGCGCAAGGCGGGTCACCTTACTGAGTACTTTGTCTTTGCATTTCTGTGCGCGCGGGTCTTTCGGACTTCATCGCACAAGCTGCTGCGCCAGCGTTGGTTCTGGGCTTCGCTGCTATTGGTCGTGGCCTATGCTCTCGGCGACGAGTTCCATCAAAGTTTTTATCCATCGCGGACGGCTTCGATCTATGACAGCATGATTGATTCGTTTGGCGGGCTGGCAGCATTGGTTTTGTTAACCATTCGGCATCGAAGCGCAGCTTCGCGTTGACTTCGCTCGCTCCCATTCGTCTGATTTCGGAGATTGGCTTCGGCAGGACAAACACTCGATCCACGAAACCACACGAAACAATGCCAAAGCATCCAACAAAGCCAGTCAAGAGACGCTATATCCTGTTCGGTTCTGGACCACCCGAAGTTCCCAAGGTTGAACATCACCAGCTCTTTGACCGTATAATACCCCGCGAACTGGTTCGCACAGGCCGCACAAAGGAGATTGAAAACAAATGGGAATTCTTGACCGGCTCAGCCCGAGCGCGCAGTTCATTGAAGTAATTGAGTGGCTCGACGATTCGAGCAATACGATGCTTTATCGCTTTCCGGTTCGCGATCAGGAGATCAAGAACGGAGCGCAACTGATAGTGCGCGAATCACAGGCCGCGGTCTTTGTTCACGAAGGACAGATCGCCGATGTGTTCGGTCCCGGACGCTACAGCGTCGACGGTGGTAATACGCCGATCCTTTCCAAACTCGGCGCGTGGAAACACGGATTCAATTCGCCCATCAAGTCGGAAGTCTATTTCGTCAACACTAAACAGTTCACCGATTTAAAGTGGGGTACGTCAAATCCTGTGATGATGCGCGACGCAGATTTCGGCATGGTCCGTTTGCGAGCGTTCGGCATCTATTCGATGCGCGTGGCTGACCCACGGGAATTGATTAAGCAGATTGCCGGCACCAACGCGCGCTTTGTTACCGAAGACATCGAAGGCCAGCTGCGCCGCACAATGGTCAGTGCTTTCTCTGACTCTTTGGCTGAATCAAAGATCGCGGCGCTCGACCTCGCCTCAAACTATGACGAGTTGGGCGGCTTTGCCCGACAGAAGTTGCAGGACGAATTCAAGTCGCTCGGATTAGAGCTGACCAAGTTTATCGTCGAAAACATTTCATTGCCGGAGGAAGTAGAAGCCGCGATGGACAAGCGCACTTCGATGGGCGTGATTGGCGACGTCGGTCGTTACGCGCAGTTCCAGGCCGCCGACGCAATGCGCGATGCGGCGCAGAATCCGTCGGGCGGAGCAGGATTAGGCGCTGGACTCGGCGCCGGGTTCGCGGTTGGCAATATGATGGCCGGATCGATGACGGAGGCGATGAAGCAGCAGGGGGCAACGACTTCAGGGGGCGCTGGAGCGGCGGCGACCGGCAAGTGCGTTAAGTGCGGCGCAGCCATGCCGGCAGGTTCGAAGTTCTGTAGTGAATGCGGCGCTTCACAGTCTCTGGCGAAATGCTCAAACTGCCAACAGGAGTTGAAACCAGGTGCGAAGTTCTGCGATGAGTGCGGGACTAAAGTTGGATAAACACGTCGCCGGACGCTGATCAGAATAGAGGCCGGGTGCTCGTAAGGCATCCGGCCTTTTTGTGCTCGCCCCTTTCCTAGTGGCAGAAGAACGATCCACGAAATAACACGAAGCGACAGCTACAAAATTTACGATTCGTGCAATTTCGTGGATCGTTTTTACCGGTGCGGCAACTCTCAACGCAGGATGCTAAGCGGCAATCGCATCAGGTGAATCGGAACGAGCGGAGCGTGGTACAAACGCATGCGGCTATTTACGGTCAGGTGCGCGGTGGCGGCAGGCTGAGCGTGCAAGCACGCTGGCGGACATGATGTCCGCGCTCCATTTTAGAGCCGCTCACTTTGGGCGAGGCTTGTATCTTTCGATCAGCAGGTCCTGGCGGCTTGGTTCTTGTACCTCGCGCCCCTTAATCAGTACATGTTCGACGCGGGTTGAGAATTCAAAAGGGTCTCCGCTCCACACCACTACATTTGCGTCTCGTCCAGGTTGCAGCGAGCCGATGCGATCGCTCACGCCAAACACCTCGGCCGGAGTTAACGTGACTGCGCGCAACGCGTCGTCGTGGGCCATGCCATAGGCCACGGCGTTACCGGCTTCATACTTCAGGTTGCGAGCATTAAATCGCGATACGTCAGTGCCGCTGGTCGCGATCAACACGACGCGCACGCCGGCACGCCGCAACAGTCCGGCATTCTCCTGCCGCTGATTCAGCGCCGAGAAACTCGAGGGGATGTTGCTCATCGCTCCGGTCAGGACCGGTACCTGCGCGGCCGCCAAACGATCCGCGCTCAGCCAGGCTTCAGCTCCTCCGGTAATTATTATTTTCAGATAATAGTCGCGGGCCAGGGCGAGTGCGGCGTCGATTTCGTCCATCCGGTTTGCCTCAATGATGAGTGGCATTTTCCCGTCGACTACCGGTATCAAAGCTTCGAGATCGGCATTCGTGGCGTTGAGCGACCTGCTGGCGCCTCTTTCGTAGTCCGCTCGATGGTTTTGATAGAACTTCGCGTCGTCGAGGAGCGCGCGCAACTTACTGATGACCTCGCCACGCGCACTGGCGCCTGCATTGGTTAGATTGTCGACTTGCGCCACCATGGCGACCGGAGCTCTGCGGATCATCTCGGTCGCGTGGCCTGAAACCAGATCGATGACTGCCGCTTGTCCGGCGACAAGTCCTCCCTGGGGCGCTACGATCGCGGTGGTAATCCCTTCATTGCGGGTGGGCCCGAACGTTGCCGAGGCGGGGTTCAGCCCATCCCAGACACGAAACGCAGCTGAGACGTTGTTCGTGCCTTTGGCTGTGACATCATTTGTTTCTTTCACCTGATCGATCTCGATCACGCCCAGTTCAGTTTGGGAGTTGATCAAGCCCGGCGTCACGACTTTACCCGTCGCATCAATTCGGGTGGCCCCGGCGGGCACGGCGACGTGCGCGCCAACCGCTATGATCACGCCATCCCGAATCAGCACCGTGCCATTCTGAATCGGCGCACCGCTGACCGGATAGACGGTTCCGTTTGTGATCGCAATCGTTTGCGAAGATGCGGATACAGCCGCGGTCAGAATAAGAGTCGCGCTCAGGATGCTTATTCGCATGTCAATCCTTTTCTCCCACGACGCCCAATTCAAAGTCCGTGCGCCAGCGCTCTTTCGGGTCATCTCGATCGAACAACAGGGCTCCGTCAATCCAAACCTTTTCGGCCCTGGAGTAGATGCTGAAAGGATTGCCGGACCAGAGCACCACGTCGGCATTCTTTCCTACTTCAATCGACCCGATTCGGTCGTCGAGTGCGAGCGCCCAGGCGGGATTTATCGTCAGCCAACGAATCGCCTGGTCCTCAGTGACATTAATGCCGGCCGCGCGGCCGGCGTACATCGCCTTGGCAACTTCCTGATTAAGTCTCTGCGCTCCATCCGCGCTGTCCGAGTGAATCATCGCCCGCGCGCCCATGGCGTCAGTGATCGCGAGATTCGCCTTGATCGAATCGTTGGATTCCATTTTAAATCCGCCCCAGTCGGCCCACTCTGCGGCGCCCGTGCCACTTGCTTTCAACAGATCGGCGATCTTGTAAGCCTCGACCGCATGATGAAAAGCGCGCACCTGATAGCCAAATTCCCTGGCAATATCGAGCATTTGCGCCATCTCGTCGGCCCGATAGCAATGGTTGTGGACCAGGATATTGCCGCGCAGAACCTCAGCCAGCGTCTCGAGGCCCAGGTCGCGTGTGGGCGGGTCGCCTTTGTGGCTCGCGTTCCACTCGTCCCACTTACGCCGGTAGCCTTCGGCTTGAATCCAGGCCGCGCGATAACCGGCGACATTCCCCATGCGCGTTGACGGGCCACGAGTTTGATAGACACGCTTGGGATTTTCACCGCAGGCCATTTTCAGTCCGTACTTCGCGCCGGGGAATTTCATGCCCTGCACAGTGCGCGAGGGCACCACCTTGAGCACGACGCTGCGTCCGCCGATCAAATTGCCTGATCCGGGCAGCACTTGCATCGTGGTCAAGCCGCCGGCAAGCGCCCGCGGTAGTTGTGGATCCTGCGGCCAGACCGAATGCTCAGCCCACACGTTCGGCGTAACCGGATTAGTGAGTTCGTTCCCGTCGCTGTTGGCATCCACTCCCGGCGCCGGATAAACACCAATGTGTGAATGCACATCGACAATCCCCGGCGTGACGTATTTACCCGTGCCATCGATCACCAACGCGTCAGCCGGCGCACTTATTGAAGTGCCAACCGCGGCAATCTTTCCGTCCCGCAACAAGACTGAGCCATTCAGAATCGACGGTCCAGCCGCCGTCATAATCGTAGCGTTTCGAATTAGCGTTGGCCGGCCCGGAAAGGGACGGTACGTGCTCGGAAATGGATTCGCGTTCGGCAGCGAAGTGCCGCCGGGTCCGGGCGGTGCAGCCGGCGGGCTATCGGAGCTGGCCTTGCCTGGTTCTTTTGGCTTTTGAGTTTGAGGTAATTGCGCCGTAGCACAGACGAGCATGAGACAGGCGCTGATAATGACCCGAAGTGATGAGTGATTCATGAGCGTTTTTCTCGGGACTATTTCTGAAAGCGCGACATTCTCTTACAAGTAGTAGTCGCGAGTCCATGTTTTTTTCGAAGTGATACGGCTTTTTGAGAGCCTCTCCAGGAAGCGTCCAAGGCTTCCATTAAACTGTAGGTCCCTCCACTGTTTCGTCAGCGTATTACGTTCTTATCAATGAGATTAATCGGCCCAGCAGAACCCCGCGCTCGCCAAAAGTTAGCCATCGCACACAGGCCGGTGGTATGCTTGGCCGTCTCCTGCAAGCTAACCAACATTGCATGCTAAACAATTTCAAGAGTCCGCGCCGCGTAGTCATAACCGGCATGGGGTGTGTCACGCCGATCGGTATTGGGCGCAAGGCATTCTGGTCCGGTCTGCAAAACGGCGAGAGCGGCGTGCGCCGCATTGAGTCGTTTGACGTATCCAAATCGGCCGTAAAAATCGCCGCGCAGGTCCAGGACTTTGATTGGGAGGCGCAACTTGATCCCAAGGATCGAAAGCACGTGCCGCGCACTGTACCTCTGGCGTTGGCCGCCGCGCGCGAGGCGTTTCAGGATGCGGGCATCGCGCCGAGCGATCTCTCACCGGAAGAGAAACAACAGATTGGTGTCATGCTGGGGACAGGGGGCGGCGGACTGCCTTTTGTCGAGCAGCATTACGCAATTTGGTACCAGGGAGGCGCGCACCACAAAGCGAGCGTTTACATAATTCCGGCGGCTACGCATGGCACTCTGTCGAGCGAGCTTTCCATGGCCTTTGGCCTGCGCGGTCTGTCGCATGTGATCTCGACGGGATGCACCAGCTCGACTGATGCGATCGCTTATGCGGCCCAACATATTTCTCTCGGACGTCAGGAAGTAATGCTCGCCGGCGGTGTAGACGCGCCGTTGGCCCCCGGCATTCTGGCTGGCTTCAATCTTCTGACCGTCCTTACCACGCGGTGGAACGACGAACCACATCGCGCTTCGCGGCCTTTCACGCGTGATCGTTCAGGCATGGTCCTGGGCGAAGGCTCGTGGATTTATGTGCTTGAAGAATTCGAACGCGCCCAACAACGCGGGGCGAAGATCTATGCGGAGATCGCCGGTTACGGCACGACCTGTGATGCCTACCACCGTGTCCGGCTGCAGGAAGGCGGTGATGAGCCGGCCCGCGCCATGACGCTCGCGATGAAGGACGCCGGTGTTGAGGCGAGCCAAATCGGTTACGTTAACCTGCATGGCACGTCGACCATGCTCAACGATCGCATAGAAACGAATGCGCTCAAGCTGGCGCTGAACTGCAACGCTCATCAAATCCCCATGTCCGGGACTAAATCTCAGATCGGTCATCCGCAAGGCGCCAGCGGCGCGGCTGGTTTGGGCGCGGCGCTGTGCGCGATGGAAACGGGCATCATTCCTCCAACGATTAACCTCGACGAACCCGATCCTGATTGCGATCTCGACTATGTCGCTAACACAGCGCGGCAGGCCGAAGTGCGGTACGCTCTCTGTAATTGTATCGGCTTCGGATCGAAGAATAGCGCGTTGGTAATCGCAAAGGTCTGACTGTCCGCGTACACTGAAACGGCAAAGCTCCCCACATTGAAAAGTTGCAGGTTTTGGTTTTCGTGATTTTTCGTGTGACTTAGTGGATCGCCTTGGGTCGGCGACAGACTCGATCCACGAAATCACACGAAGTAGCACGAAAAAGGCTTTCGTAAGATCAATTGAGAGA